>NZ_JADP01000020.1:0-96269 GCF_000518445.1 Shewanella sp. 38A_GOM-205m
GTATCGGCCGGCGACATGAAGCTTATAAATCAGGTTGTGAAGTAAGATAATGCCAACCTATCACCAAGTTGCGGTGACAATTGATTTGATGATGAGACAGTCAGACTGTTCTACTTAAAACCTGTTGAATCCATAGGCTCATCGTGAAGCCGCAAGGATGATGAGGAAAGTAGAAGCACATATCCATCAGGGCCAGAGATTTAACTCAGTAACAGGCCGAATATATGGGTGCAATGAACTCTTCTCAAATTGAAATCAAATGTCTTGCAAACGGGATGGGTCCATATATGTATTCACAGCGTGTCACTGAGGTGCATATGCATAAGGCCTGCGGCAGGCAATGAGTTGCACGATCAGCCGGAAGCCATTCCAAACCCAAACCACTCCCCCGCCATCGGCAGAAACCACTGAGATGGAAAAGGCCCGCGTTCGAGGCGCGGGCCTTTTCCTTTCTCGGAATAAGAAAAAGCCCCGATGCCAAAGGTATCGGGGCTTTCTTTTTTAAGGTGCTAAGCTTCTGAGCTTATAGACCGACATTGCGTCTAGCGCAGGAAAAATCGTTTTAGAGCCAGGCATCTTGCCGCGAAGTTTAGTGAACTAAACGAGTGGCAAGATAACGCCGCTATAGACGATTTTAACCAGCTAGAATTACATCATGCCGCCCATTCCGCCCATACCACCCATACCGCCCATATCAGGCGCAGCCTCTTCCTTTGGCAGCTCGGCTACCATGGCTTCGGTGGTGATCATCAGACCGGCAACAGAGGCCGCGAACTGCAGCGCAGAACGAGTAACCTTGGTTGGATCCAGGATACCCATTTCCAGCATGTCGCCGTAAGTGTCGTTACCGGCGTTGTAACCATAGTTACCGCTGCCGTTCTTAACGTTGTTGGCGACAACAGAGGCTTCTTCACCTGCGTTGGTAGCGATCTGGCGCAGTGGGGCTTCCATGGCGCGCAGGGCGATAACCACACCGTGCTTCTGATCTTCGTTGCTCACGTCCAGCTCACCAATCTTGGAGGCAACGCGAACCAGGGCAACACCGCCCCCAGGAACCACACCTTCTTCAACGGCGGCGCGGGTAGCGTGCAGCGCATCTTCAACGCGGGCTTTCTTCTCTTTCATTTCCACTTCGGTAGCGGCACCGACTTTGATTACCGCAACACCGCCGGCCAGCTTGGCCATACGCTCTTGCAGTTTTTCTTTGTCGTAATCTGAAGTCGATTCTTCAACCTGCTGCTTGATCTGGGCAACACGGGCTTGAATTTGAGACTCTTCACCGCTGCCATCAATGATGGTGGTGTTGTCTTTGGTGATAACCACGCGCTTGGCGGTACCCAGGTCTTCCAGAGTGGCTTTTTCCAGCTCCAGGCCAATCTCTTCGGCGATAACAGTACCACCGGTCAGGATAGCGATATCCTGCAGCATGGCCTTGCGACGGTCACCGAAACCAGGCGCCTTAACGGCAGCCACTTTAACGATACCGCGCATGTTGTTGACAACCAGAGTCGCCAGGGCTTCGCCTTCAACGTCTTCGGCAACAATCAGCAGTGGCTTGCCTGTCTTGGCCAGGCCTTCGAGGATAGGCAGCAGCTCACGGATGTTGGAGATCTTCTTGTCAACCAGCAGGATGAATGGGTTGTCCAGTTCAACAGAGCCGGTTTCAGCCTTGTTGATGAAGTAAGGAGACAGGTAACCGCGGTCGAACTGCATACCTTCTACTACGTCCAGTTCGTTTTCCAGCGCCTGACCTTCTTCAACTGTGATCACGCCTTCTTTGCCCACTTTTTCCATCGCGGTGGCGATGATTTCACCGATAGACTCATCAGAGTTGGCAGAGATGGTACCTACCTGAGCGATAGACTTGGAGTCGGAGCAATCCTGAGACAGGGCTTTCAGCTCGGCAACGGCGGCGATTACAGCCTTGTCGATACCGCGCTTCAGATCCATTGGGTTCATACCGGCGGCAACGGCTTTCAGACCTTCGGTCACGATAGCCTGGGCCAGTACTGTGGCGGTAGTGGTACCGTCACCGGCAGCGTCGTTGGCCTTGGAAGCAACTTCCTTAACCATTTGCGCGCCCATGTTTTCAAACTTGTCTTCCAGTTCAATCTCTTTGGCGACTGAAACACCGTCTTTGGTGATCAGTGGTGCACCGAAGCTCTTTTCCAGAACGACGTTGCGGCCTTTAGGGCCCAGAGTCACTTTTACTGCGTTAGCCAGAACATTCACGCCCGCCAGCATTTTTACGCGAGCGTCATTGCCAAATTTTACTTCTTTAGCTGCCATGTTGATTATCCTTAAATTTTTCGATTACTTTGGAAGGTTTTCAATGGTTCGAGTGGCTTATTCCACTACGGCCATCAGGTCAGCTTCTGACAGGATCAGGACTTCTTCACCGTCAATCTTCTCTTTCTTGACACCGTAACCTTCGTTGAAGATCACTACGTCACCTACCTTCACGTCCAATGGCTTAATGTCACCGTTTTCGAGGATGCGGCCATTGCCAACAGCCAGTACTTCACCACGGGTAGACTTTTCGGCTGCGCTGCCGGTCAGTACGATGCCACCGGCCGAAGTGCTTTCAACTTCCAGGCGTTTGACGATCACGCGGTCATGTAATGGACGAATATTCATCTATGGATTCTCCTAATGATTTTTGCCCAATATGAGGCGGTTCATGGTTTATGTAAAAGACGGCCAGGCCAACAGGCTTTAGCCGCTTGATGTTGGCTTATATGGGGCCGGATTTGGCACTTCCAAGGGGACAGGTCAAAATTTTTTGAAAATTTTTGACCCTCGTTTTTTAAAGCCGGGGCAATCCTGTTAGAATCGCGCTTCCGCACGATTTACTTCATCCATTTCACAAGAGGCAGATACGGGCCATGAGAGACAGACACGGGCTGCTCAGTCAGCCGATAGGTCGTGTACTGCTTAATATGAGTGTTCCCAACATGTTAGGAATACTCACCGTGCTGGGCTTCAACCTGGTAGACACCTACTTCATCAGTAAGCTGGGCACAGAGGCGCTGGCGGCGATCAGCTTCACCTTCCCTGTTACCCTGGTGGTGTCCAGTATTGCCATAGGCATAGGCGCCGGGGTGTCCACCAATCTTGGCCGCCTGATAGGCGCCGGGCACGCCCCCAAGGCCAAGGTGTTTCTGCACGACGCCCTGCTGCTGACCTTTATTTTAACTGCCGGGCTATCCTTGCTGGGCAGCTTGTGTATCGACCCGCTGTTTTCCCTGCTTGGCGCCAAAGACGACATACTGCCGCTGGTGCATGAGTATATGAATCTCTGGTATCTGGGGGCGCCGCTGTTGGTGGTGTTGATGGTGGGCAATCAGGGCCTGAGGGCCACTGGCGATACCCGCTCACCGGCGGCAATTTTGTCGCTGGCGGCGCTGATTAACCTGATCCTCGACCCGCTGCTTATCTTTGGTATCGGCCCCTTCCCCAGGCTGGAAATTCAAGGTGCCGCCGTGGCGACCCTGATCTCCTGGTTGGTGGCGCTGTCGCTGTCCAGTTACCTGTTGGTGGTCAAACGCCATATGTTGGTGGCCGCGGGTTGGTGTTTCAGCCGCTTTGCCGATAACTGGAAACAGCTGGCCCATATCGCCCAACCGGCGGCGCTGATGAATATGATCAACCCCCTGGCCAACGCCGCGATTATGGGGATGCTGGCGCGGATAGATCACGCCGCCGTGGCCGCCTTCGGTGCCGGAACCCGGCTGGAGTCCTTGCTGCTGATTGTGGTGATGGGGCTATCTTCCAGCCTGGTGCCCTTTATCGCCCAGAACCTGGGTGCCGGCCAGAAGGAGCGCGCCCGTGAGGCACTGTTGCTGGCGCTGAAGTTTGTGCTCCTGTTCCAGACCCTGCTGTATATTCCGCTGGCGCTGCTGGCGCCGCAAATTGCCGCCCTGTTCAGTACCGACCCTCAGGTGCTGGAATGGCTCAGCTTCTATGTCCTGGTGTTGCCCGCCGCCTATGGCCCGCTGGGCGTGGTGATCATAGTGGCCACCTCGCTCAACGCCTATCACAGACCCATGGCCTCGCTGGTACTGAATCTGTGCCGCCTGTTCCTGCTGATGCTGCCGCTGGCGGCGCTTGGCGCCTTCCTCGGTGGGGTAAAAGGCCTGATGCTGGCACTGCCGGTAACCAACATACTCATGGGCATTGCCAGCTATTATCTGGCCAGCAACATCAGCGAACCGCAAAAAATCAAATCCCCCTGCCCCAACGAGGGATGATAAAGGACAGGAGACAAGGATGGCCAAACGTCTGACCCAAGAGCAGTTTTTCAGGGCCTTTGAATGCGCCGAGAGCGGCGCCATCTGCGATGCCGAGCAGTTAAAGGCACAATTGGCAGACCCGGAAATCGGCGCCGCACTGACGGCTATTGCCGGTGAATTTGCCAAGACTGCCGATAGCCTAATGACCATAGCCGAGCTGCAGAGCATGGAAGAGCTGCATTATGTGGCCGCCAATCTCAATTGGGACAACGGCCTTGAAAGCCCGGCCGCCATACTCAATCACCCTCTCTGTGATGCCGGCACAGCCTTGCTGCTCTACTGGTATGGGCAGGGCTTTTTCCATTCAAACCCGGCAGACGCTGAGCCGGAGGAGAAGGCGCTGTTCGACCGCCTGATAACCCGCTTCAGCCAGGGGGATTTCGCCAGCTATCGCATCGCTTTTGATGCCATCAAAGAAGACATGTTGCCGCCTCTGAAACAGATGCAGGAACGTGGCTGGCAGTTTCCCGGCATCTTACTGGCGCCCTACAGCACCATGGAGATAGCCACCTATCAGGGCGACTATCAGACTTGGGTTAATCAATTGCTCGGCAAAGGCTGAACAAGTCCGATCTCTGTTAGCGGCGCTTGCCCGGTATCCTCTATACAGCTTTAATCGCCGCTTTTTCGGAGCCTTCCCCATGCCCTTTGTGCCTTCTGTCGATTTGCTTATCTGGCTAGCACTGATGTTGGCGGTGCCTTTTGCGCTGCTGCGCCGTTTTCCCATCGCACTCTTGCTGCTCGCCACCAGCCTGCTACTGGCGCTGTTTTTGGGCCGCATTGCAGCGCCGACTCTGATACTTGTGGGCCTATTGCTGGCGCTGGCATTTAAGTTGCCCAAATGGCGCCAGCGGTTTTGCCGACAGGCAAATTCAGCCAAGAATGCGGCGGCGAATAATGAAGCAAGCGAGCAGGGCCACATACGGCTCAAGCAGCTTGCCGTTTATGGCAC
Organism: Shewanella sp. 38A_GOM-205m; assembly: GCF_000518445.1. NCBI lineage: Bacteria > Pseudomonadati > Pseudomonadota > Gammaproteobacteria > Alteromonadales > Shewanellaceae > Shewanella > Shewanella sp. 38A_GOM-205m. Next base: position 5,245 of record NZ_JADP01000020.1, read on the forward strand.
TCAGGGCTTGATACTGCTGAGCGCCGTGGCACTCACAGTGCATCTGCTGCCGGGCTTTGACAACCTCAAGCTGCTGGATAAAGTGCAAGCCAGCAGCGGCAGTGCACCTTTCAGCATGTATCTCAACCTGGATAAGCCGCTGAGCCTGTTCCTGTTGCTGCTGGCCTGGCCGCTGGTTGCGGGTACGCCGAAACCTCTGCCAAGGCGAAAAATAATCCTACTGGCCTTGCTGTTTGCCACCACGCCTGCGCTGCTGGGGCTGGCAAGTTTAAGCGGCGCCATCAATTGGGATCCCAAGCTGCCGGGCTGGTGGTGGCTGTTTGCGCTCAATAATCTGCTGCTGACCTGCGTCGCCGAAGAGGTGTTGTTTCGCGGCGCATTGCAACAGTATCTGGTCAAGCGCGGCGGCGCCCTGCTTGGGGTAACGGTAGCCAGCGTGCTATTCGGGCTGGCGCACCTGGCCGGGGGTTGGACTCTGGTGCTGTTCGCCGCCCTCGCCGGTGTCCTCTATGGTTTGGTGTTCCAGCTGAGCGGCCGTTTGTGGCTGGCGGCGCTGTGCCACTTCTGCCTCAACTTCTGCCATCTGCTGCTGTTAAGCTACCCTATGGCGCTGCCGCACTAGCTGCGCCACAGGGTTTTGGGGCGATAGGTTTTAGTGCAGCCGGCTTTTACCAGACAGGCTTTACCCAAGCTGCCGCTTGAGAAGGGGCAGCACCATCAAACCCGGGCCAACTGCCGAAGCCTGGCTAGTTCAGTGGCGGCGCGCTCGAAATCAAAGGCCCGCACCGCCCGCTGCAGCCGCTCAAGCGACTCGCGCCAAGGCTGCAGTGCCGAATGCTGAACCAGGGCATCGACCTGCTCCAGCGCTTCTGTGTTGTATTCATCCAGGCTCTGGTTCAGGGCATTGAACTGGGCGGTAAGTGTTGCCACTGACGCACTTGAGCTGGAACTGCCTATTGGAGACAGTGTCTCAAACGTCTGAGGCTTTAATGACGGCTGCGATGACGGTTGCGATGACGGCTGGGGCAAGGCCTCCAGGGCGAAAACCAGTGCCTCCAGCGCTTGCAATAGACTGTCCAGCCGAGAGGCCGGAGGCCAGTTCGACCCATAACTGGTGGCAGCCTTTTGTGCCTGCGAAGCTGAATTGCTCGACATTCAACAGCGCTTTGCCGAGCAGCAAGGGCCCAAGATGGGCAAGCTTATACAGCCCCCTGTCGAAGCCCTTTCGGCCTAGCCTCTGCCGACGCAAAGCACACATGGGACTGGCTCGCACCTCCTTAGAGATTGGCAACGCCACCATCGACCAGTAATTCGGTGCCGATGACAAAACGCGACTCGTCGGATGCGAGGAACACGGCCGCCTTGGCGATTTCCCAAGGCATTCCCATACGACCTATGGGCACCAGTTGCCGAATCTCCTGCTGCAGTGCCTTTTGCTCTTCAGCAGCCAGCCCCAACTTACCCAAAGCCGCAGTCTCTGTCAGCCCGGGGCTTAAACAGTTGACTCTGATGCCAGACTCAAGCAGCTCTGCCGACAGGGTTCGCGCCAGCGACAGCAGCGCCGCTTTACTGGCGGCATAGGCACTGCTTTGCACCAGGCCGATATGCGCGCTGGTTGAACCACAGAGGATGACAGAGGCCGGGTTTGCCAACAGAGGCAAGAGTGATTGGATAAGAAAAAACGGCCCTTTGAGATTCACCGACATCAATCTATCCCAGGCGGTTTCGTCCCAATCCGGCAATGGCAGATGAGTAACGTCTCCGGCATTGGCATACAAGATGTCCAAACGCGGCCACTGGCGACTGAGCGTTTGTGCCAATTCCCGTTGTGAGTTTATATCGCCGGCATCACAGCAAATGGCCAAGGTGTTACCCCCCAACTCTTCCCGAACCCGGTTGAGGGCATTGATGTCGCGCCCAGTGATGGCAACCTTGGCCCCCTCGGCAAGAAACTGCCGTGCGGTTTCCAGGCCTATACCACTGGTACCCCCGGTAACCAAGGCAAACTTATTTTGCAGTCGTTTCATGCATACCTCCCTCTACGCTGTTGGAGGGCGCATTTTATTTGCAATAGTATCCATTGTATAGTAGGTACCTTTTTGATACTAAAGAGGCATTTGGATAGCTATGTCCGCCGCAGAGAGCTCTCAGAAAACAAGTTTAACGGCCGCGCCCTCCTATGAGTTGAATAGCTCTGAACCCTGTCCCATGGTGAGCTTTGTCAATCTCATTTCGGGTAAGTGGGCCATCCCTATTCTCTATCGTTTGATAGTGATCGACTCTCCGGTACGCTTCAGTGAATTGCAGCGGGCCGTAGCCCCCATTACGCAGAAGGAACTGACGCGACAATTACGCCTGTTTGAACGTCGCAAGCTGGTGCAGCGCAAGGTTTACGCCGAAGTGCCGCCGCGTGTGGAGTATCGAATAACCCCATTGGGGAAGTCTTTGAAACCTACCTTGGATTCACTGGCCGACTGGATGCGAACCAAGGGCGCAGATTTGGCTGACGATAGTTGAGAATACGCTGCCGGCCTCTTCACTTTTTGAGGCAACAGGCTGTTTGCCGGCTATGAGAATAAAAAAGACCTTCCGAGCGGAAGGTCTTTTTTATCAGTGTTTGTGCTGATCACCGGCTACCGGGCCGATCATCGTCTTGGTTTTCCGTATCCTGCGACTGAGGGCTGTTTTCACCTCGCTGATGGCCATTTTCACCTCGCTGAGGGCTATCTTCTTCCAGCTGATGGCTCTCCCCACCCAGCTGATGGCTCTCAGGACGCTTATCGGAAGGGTCGGCCTTGCGCTCAAATTCACCTTCGAACACATCACCGCCCTGGCCTCTTTGATGTGGCGGCTCAAAGGGGTTGGCACCGGCTCTGAACTGAGCACCGGCAACCACCTTGAGCTGCATCCGCTGATAGAAATAACGCGCCAGCGGTGCCCGGGTGATTGGAGTCAGCAGGATAAGGCCGATAAGGTCGGTCACAAACCCCGGAATAAGCAGCAGAATACCGGCCATGGCCAGCATCATGCCTTCGACAATCTCTTGCCCCGGTGCTTCACCGGCGGCCAACTTTTTCTGTACCGACATCAGGGTACTCAAGCCCTGGCTGCGAACCAGAGAAACACCGACCACCGCGGTGAGGATCACCAATGCCACTGTGTTCCAGCTGCCCAGAACTTCGCCAACCCGGATAAGCACCGAGAGTTCGACGACAGGGATCAGCACAAAGATGATAAACATTATCAGAAATGGCATGTAGGCCTCATTTTTTGCAGTAGTTGAAAACTAAATGGGGATAACCCGGTCTGATTTCAAGTCCGCAGCCTGCCCCGGGTTTGACGCCTGAGCTCACTGTTTCAGCAAAGCCTTAATGCAAGCTTGCGGCAAAACACGTAAAGTAGACGCTCGATTTTAATCCCCTTGGCTTAAGTCAGGTTTAATTTAACCCGCTCATTATGGACATAAAATCTCAACAAGCGCTGCTGGTTTTTTGCAGTTGCCCGGATACAGACAGTGCCAAGAGCCTGGCCGCAACCTTGGTACGCGAGTCGCTGGTGGCCTGCGCTCAGGTGAGCCAGACTGTGGATTCGTTTTATGTCTGGCAGGGCGAACTCTGCCAGGAGACTGAAGTCAGCCTGCAGCTCAAGTGTCTGGCCAGCGCCTACCCCAGGCTGGAGCAGAGAATACTCGAACTGCATCCCTATGAAGTACCTGAAATTATTGCTGTGCCCATCAGCCATGGGCTGCCCGCCTATCTGGATTGGATAAAAGACAACACTAAGCTATGAAGAAAATACTTACCCTGCTGCTAGGCAGCCTGTTGCTTCTCAGCCCGCTGGTTCAGGCCGATGGGATCTTTGGCAACAAGCAATTCGATTTTCTCAAGAGTGAACCTGAGCTGATGCCAGTGGATCAGGCCTTTGCCTTCGACTTCAGTCAGCAAGGCAACAAGGTCAAGCTCAGTTGGGTAATAGCCGACGGCTACTACATGTACCGCGACAAACTCAAGTTCAGCATAGATGGCGGTGAACTGGGCGAGATAGCCCTGCCCCAGGGCAAGGGTCACACGGATGAGTATTTCGGTGAGCAGCAGGTGTACTACTCCTTTATCGAGATTCCAGTTGCCATTAAGGAGGCGGGTGAAGCCACCAAGTTATCCGTAACCTTTATGGGCTGCGCCGAGGGCAAGCTCTGCTTCCCGCCCACCACCCGTGACGCCCTGCTTAAACCTGTGGCGGCCAATGATGGGATACTGCCCGATGCCGACAAGGGCGCAGATGCCCAGGCGGCTCCCAAGGGCCAGGCAGTGACCCAACAGGATAACCTGTTGGATAAACTGCTCTCCGGTGACAGCACTCTGCTCAACTATCTGACCTTCTTCGTGTTGGGGATAGGTCTGGCACTGACCCCCTGCGTGTTCCCCATGTATCCCATTCTATCGGGGATTATTGTCGGCCAGGGGCAGAAAGTCTCCACCGGCAAGGCCTTTACCCTGTCGATGGCTTATGTACAGGGTATGGCTATTACCTATTCGCTGCTGGGGCTGGTAGTGGCTTCGGCCGGTCTCAAGTATCAGGCGGCGCTGCAACATCCGGCCGTGCTGATCACCATAGCCGTGCTGTTTGTAGTACTCAGTCTGTCTATGTTTGGCCTCTATGAGCTGCGCCTGCCCGCCAGTTGGCAGCAGAGGATGAACAGCCTCTCCAATAAGCAAAAAGGTGGTAATCTGCTGGGCGTGTTCGTCATGGGTGTGCTTTCGGGCCTGGTGGCCTCGCCCTGTACCACGGCGCCTTTATCGGCAGTACTCGTGTACGTGGCGCAAACCGGCGATCTGCTGCAGGGCTTTTTGACCCTCTACATCCTCAGCATGGGGATGGGACTACCGCTGCTGCTGATAGGCACCTCGGGCGGTAAGTTGCTGCCGCGCGCCGGTACCTGGATGAACATCATCAAGCATGTATTCGGTTTCCTGTTGGTGGCCGTGTCCATCATAATGCTGGGCCGCATCTGGCCTGGATTGGTGTCGGATCTCATGTGGTCTGTGTGGGCCATCGTCTTTGTCGGCTACCTGATGCACCAGAACAAGCTGAGCCAGTTCAACTGGAAACAGACGGTACGCAGCGTGATCCTGACCCTGCTGCTGCTGTCGAGCTTCTCCTATGGTCTCCAGGCGGTAATGAGCGCCATGGGTTACCACTTCATGGGGCAACAGCAAGCCGAGCATCATGCCTTCAAACGGATCAAGTCGCTTGAGGACTTCAAGGCCGAACTGGCGGATGCCAAGGCCGCCGGCAAGCCGGTGATGCTGGATCTCTACGCCGATTGGTGTGTGGCCTGTAAGGAGTTTGAGCAGATCACCTTCAAGAATGCCGAGGTTAAACAGCGGATGGAACAGATGGTGCTGCTGCAAGCCGATGTGACCGCCATGGATGAAACCGATGTCGCTCTGCTGGAGGCCTACGATGTGCTGGGGCTGCCGACACTGTTGTTTATCGATGAACAGGGCCAGTTGAAGAATGAGTTGAGAGTGACAGGTTTCATGGGCCCGAAAGAGTTTGCCGCCCACCTGGATATTTTGCTCAAAAACTAGCGTTCAACACGCCGACATTTCTGAAAAAGCGAATTTATCAGCAGATAAGTTCGCTTTTTTATTTAAATTTAATGCTCTTCTTATAGAATACTCTTTAAACAGCTAGCCTCCTTCCTGAAAGAGCAAAATGGAACCTGCAATTCTCGTTATTACCTTGGCCTGCGGTATGCTGGTCAACCGTATCAATTTACCACCGCTTATCGGCTACCTGGCCGCCGGCTTTGTGCTCTATACCATGGGCATAGAAAATGAAAGCCTGCCGCTGCTCAACCAATTGGCCAGTCTGGGTGTGACCCTGCTGCTGTTTGCCATAGGTCTCAAGCTGGATATCCGCAGCCTGTTCAAGGCCGAAGTCTGGGCAGGCTCCAGCCTGCACCTGATGTTGTCCATGGTAATCTTTGTCCCCATTCTCAAGCTACTGGGCTTGATTGGCCTGGTGCAATTGACCAATCTCACGGTCGAACAGCTGACCCTGCTGGCCTTTGCCCTGAGCTTTTCCAGTACTGTGTTTGCGGTCAAGGTGCTGGAAGACAAGGGCGATATGCAATCTCTCTACGGCCGGGTTGCCATAGGTATTCTGATTATGCAGGATATCTTTGCCGTATTATTCCTGACTATTTCCAAGGGCGAGTTTCCGTCGATATGGGCCTTGGCGCTGCTGTTGCTGCCTCTGGCCAAGCCGCTGATATACAGGGCCTTTGACAAGGTCGGCCACGGTGAACTCCTGGTGCTCTTCGGCCTGGTAATGGCTTTGGTGGTCGGCGCCTGGCTGTTTGAGTCCGTGGGGCTGAAACCGGATCTCGGCGCGCTGATCATCGGCATACTGCTGGCCGGGCACAAGAAGGCATCCGAGCTGGCCAAGTCGCTGTTCTACTTTAAAGAACTGTTTCTGGTGGCCTTCTTCCTCACCATAGGCCTCAACGGCCTGCCGAGCATGACAGATATTATGCTGGCGGTGCTGCTGGTGACTCTGGTGCCGCTGAAAATTCTGCTGTTTGTCTATATCCTTACCCGCTTCAAACTGCGTTCCCGTACCTCAATGCTGGGCTCATTCAACCTGGGTAACTTCAGCGAGTTCGGTCTGATTGTGGCTGCCGTAGCCACCAGCAAAGGCTGGCTGCCCGCCCAATGGCTGGTGATCATTGCTGTGGCCCTGAGCCTGAGTTTCGTGCTGGCGGCGCCGCTCAACGCCATGGTGGGCAGCATCTACCAGAAGTATCAGCAGAAGCTGGTCAAGCTCGAGAAGCACCCACTGCATCCGGAAGACAGGCAGATCCCCGTGGGCAACCCGCGCTTTCTTATTCTGGGTATGGGGCGCATAGGCTCTGGCGCCTACGATGAACTCAAGGCCAGGTTTGATGGTGAGATCCTCGGCATAGAACATAAACAGGAGTTGGTGGACTTCCACCGCGAGCAAGGGCGTAATGTGGTACAGGGCGATGCCTCGGATACCGACTTCTGGGAAAAACTCGACCGAGCTCCGGCGCTGGAACTTGTGCTACTGGCGATGCCGTACCATGCGGGTAACATGTTTGCGGTTGAACAGCTCAAGAAACTGGATTACCAAGGCAAGATCAGCGCCATAGTGCAGTATGGTGATGATGCCGTGGCCCTGCGCGAATCCGGCGTTCACAGCGTTTATAATCTCTACGAGGCCGCCGGTGCCGGTTTCGTTGAGCATGTGGTCTGTGAACTGCTGGCGGCCGAAACCGTCAATGAATCGCCCGCCAAGGAAGCCGCATCCTGATATTTTTCGGCATCATTTAGCCTCACTCGCCGTTAGCGGACTGAGTGAGGCTTTTCTCTTGTTCCCATAGATATCTCCTTAATCTGCCCTTGGGCGCAATCCGAATAAAAATCTCACTTACACCTCAGTGACAGAAATGATATAACAACAGAAAAGCAGTCATTTATGTTGCTGTTCGAACGTTTTTTTGCGGAATCCATAAGAGCATGTCGAATCCTGCCCCCAGCGTTACCAAACTCTTTGTCAAAACCTTCGGCACCAAGCCGGATGCCCTGTATCAGGCCCCCGGGCGGGTCAACCTTATCGGGGAACACACAGACTATAACGAAGGTCTGGTGCTGCCGGCAGCAATCAACTTTCACACCATAATCGCGGTCAAACGCCGTGACGATGACAAGTTCCGCGCCGTATCGGGTGCCTTTCCCGGCATTTTTGAATGGCACTATGGCGATGAAGGCAGCATGAGCGAGGATGAGGGCTGGGTCAGTTATCTCAAGGGCTTTACCTCGGCCATGGCCCAGAGTGGCCTGCCGGCTCGCGGCCTGGACCTGGCAGTGATCGGCAATGTGCCGGCCAACGCCGGATTGGCCTCATCGGCCTCGCTGGAAATCGCCTTCGGCACCGCCATCAATGACACCAGTCAACTGCACTTGTCGCCGCTGGCGATTGCACAACTGGCGCAGCGGGGCGAAAACCACTATGTCGGCTATGGCTGCGGCATCATGGATCAGATCACCTGTGCCATGGCCGAAGCCGGTGCGGCACTGTTGATCGATTGCCTGGATCTGGACTGCGAGAGCGTGCCCTTCCCAGACGATCTCAGCCTGCTGATCATCAATTCCGGCTTGCCCTCCATCGCCCACAGCACAGAGTTTGGCGAACGCCGCTTGCAATGCGAGCAGGTGGCCGGTCATTTCGGATTGGATACCCTGCGCCACTTGTCACTCAGGGCGCTGCAAAGCGCCGAAGATGAACTGGACCCGGTTGCCTTTCGCCGTGCCCGCCATGTGATCAGTGAAAACCAACGCACCCAGAGCGCCTGCCGCGCCCTGGAGCAGGGCGATATCGCCAGGCTCAGCAAACTGATGGCCGAATCACACCGCTCGATGCGCGATGACTTTGAAATCAGCCATCCGGCAATTGATACCCTGGTGGAGCTGATAGCCGAAGTCGTCGGCGAACGCGGCGGAGTACGGATGACAGGCAAGGGCTTTGGCGGCTGCGTCATCGCCCTGGTGGAACATGAGTTGACCGACAAGGTGATAGCCGCCGTTGAGCAGCAATATCCGGCTAAAACCGAGCTGGAGGCCAGTGTGTACCTATGCAGCCCCAGCGACGGAGCCAGCCGCCTGGACTGAATTGTAGCCCTTAAGCCAAAAGGAACTAGCAGATGATACGTTTCAGCGCACTCGACAGTTGGGAAGATCCCCGCGGCGGCCAGATAGAAAGAATCAGAATCGACAACGGCATTCTGGCACTGGAAGTGCTCAGTCTCGGTGGCATTATTCGCTCACTGTGGGCACCGGATCGCCACGGTGAACGAACCAATATCGTGCTTGGCTGTGACTCTGCAGCCGATTATCTGGCCCAGGACGCCTGTTTGGGCGCCGCTGTGGGGCGTTACGCCAATCGCATCAAGCAAGGTCAAATCAACTGCCGCGGCAAGACTTTTTCTCTGGATAAGAACTTCAACGGCCACTGCCTGCATGGCGGCCGCGAAGGCTTTCATCGGCGCCTGTGGCAACTGGGCACACTGCCGGACGGGGTGCGCCTCAGCCTGATAAGCCCGGATGGCGACATGGGCTTTCCCGGTGAATGCCGGGTACAGCTGGACTATCGTTTGGCGGGCAACAACCTGTTTGTTGAGTTTATGGCCTCAAGCAGCCAAGACTGCCCTGTGAGCCTGACCCAGCACAGCTATTTCAACCTCGATGGCCGGGCGGATATCACTGAGCACCAGTTGCAACTCGATAGCAACAAAACCCTGGCAACCGACTCTGAAGGCATTCCCTGCGGCATAGTCGATACCCAAGGCAGCATGTTGGATCTCAGTCAGGGCAAGGCACTCAAGACGCTGCTGGGGCAGCCGGAACTAGCCGCCGGCCAAGGGTTGGATCACTGCTTTATCAGCCGACAACAGAAAGATGAGCTCTGGCGTGTGGGCCGTTTGAGCGCGCCGCTATCGGGTCGCGGCCTGACACTGTATACCAATCAACCCGGAGTGCAACTTTACACCGGCGCCGGGCTCGAAGGCGTCAAGGGTCGTAAGGGCCAGGCGATGAAGGCCTGGCAGGGTGTCTGTCTTGAGCCGCAAATGCTGCCGGACGGCGCCAATCAGCCACAGCTGCACGGCGATCCCTGGATAACACCCGGACAAGTCTATCACCATTTGAGCCGCTACGAGTTCGATACCCAGGCATGACCAAACTCTATTTCAACGCCGAGGATCTCGGCCAGATCAGCATAGGCGCCTTTGCCTTGTCCGTGCCCATCTCTTTTTCCGAGGAGGCCTGGATGCTGGCGGCCAATCTGCCGATGGTGAATCTGGTGCTGGTGGTGGTATTGAGCCTGAGCTTTATCGCCCTGTTTGCTTATCAGAGTGTGTTTCAGGCCAATATCAAGGCCAGGGTGTGGGTGTTCTGGCTGCGGATCCTGCTGGCTTATGCCCTGACCTTGCTGGTGGTGAGTGTCGTCTTACTGGCCCTGGATAAATGGCCATTGTTGAGCGATCCCTTACTGGCGCTGAAGCGCACCCTGCTGATCGCCATGCCGGCCTCTATGGGCGCCATCATAGTCGATAGCTTCGATAAAGAATAATCGACTATCGCCGGATATTGATTGTCGTATTTCATTGACATCAAAATTCAATTTAAAATTTCATCATCAATAAAGGAAGATCGGGTTAAACCTACATCATTCACCCCATATTGGCTTGGGTTGTATAGTTTAATTTCTGCCAGTATTTGCTGTGATGAAAATCTGACAATTATTCATCTTTAACCCAGCTATTAAATTGTCATACCAAAGCTAAGATCCCATTCCAGTACTGGAACCAAATGCAAACCACTGGCATTCAAGGCGATTAATGGCTCTGCGATTGACTTATGCACCAAATAATCCATCATCCCTGGAATTTGGAAAATACATCTCTTTTCAAGAGGTATTTTAGATAACTTATTAGAGTCCAGTCGGCAATTCCTTGGATTTCTTACTTCACCATCCTCTAAAATCCCAGTGTATTTTCCATTATCAAAGTCATAAGCATCAATATTATTATCTACGACTAAAATTGAATATGAATGTACACTTTCATCATTATGGGTATATAAAGCTGGGAGTAACTGAACCTGATAAAGATCAAAGTATTCCAGCACTTTACTTATTCTGTTTGACAGTAATGGATCACTTAATGCAGTCATTGCTTCGATCAGCGGAATAGCCTCATTATCATCTGCCCCAGATTCAACCTGAATAGGCATTTTAAGGCAAGTCGGTTGTCTAAAAGTTAAATAATGACTTTTACTGCAGGAAACATAAGGGGAAGGCACCTTTCCAGAGCCACATATCAGTACATAATATTCTTCGTTAATATCTGGTATCATTATTCTCCAACTTATAAATCATCGTCTTAAAATGTCAGCGTTCGACTGTCCGGTATACCCGGACCATCGCTTCAGTGAACTGAAGTCGGACGGCCGGGCATAGGGATATCAGTCGTCGAAGCTATCATCCCAATCGTCATCGAAATCATCACCCATGTTGTCGGCTTCGACCTCGACCTCAGGTTCCGGCTTGGGCTTACGCGCGGGAGCGCTGTCTTTGACGTTGTTCAGATTGACTCTGGCCTGCTGCTTTTGCATAAACTCGCTGCGGACCGCTTTGAATGCACTACCGAACTCACGCTCGGCAGCCTTGGCTTCATCCTCACCCAGATCATGCAAGTTGGGTTTAACTATATCTTCCACGTATTCAATAATCGCATTACGCTGAGAGTTGAACAGGTAGATACGTCCAGGAGATGCCTCGGGTAACTGATTGTCATGGACGACGATAGCATTGCCACGTGCGGTTCTGAGCTCGCCATACCAAACTTGTTTCTTTGCAGTGTTATACATATATGCCAATACCCTTAAATCAACACATACACCAGAGAAGTTGCCAATAAGTCGCTGCGCATAGTGCCTGGACTTGCTCGCGCCTTCCCTAAAGTTTTTCGGCCAAAGAAGCGCACTACTGCTCACTTTGCCACAATAGGTTTCCACCTTTGGGAGGTGGAGTTTTCAAGTGCGTATTCTTACAGAATCTTTCCGAGAATCAATGCTACAAACCGTGATTTTTCCAACTAAATAACGATTAATTTTTCATGACAGCACCCTCGAGTGCTCTCACAAAGGACTTTAGCCCAAATTTCCATCAGGGCAAGTTGAATTTTGCACGCAAACGCCTTAAGGCTGCATGTTACAGCCAAACAGCGGCGACAGAGAAAAAGCTGCCGAGCGAGTGTTCAGCAGCCATAGGGTGTTGAGCGTCAGTAGCTACTTACTTCAGTGTCAGCACGACCTTGCCCGAGTGACTTCCGGATTCCAACAAGTGATGTGCCGCAATGCACTCTTGCAGCGGGAAACTGGCAAAAATATGTGGCTTCAGGGCACCTTCATTCAATAACGGCCAGACCTTGGCCTTGAGATCGGCAGCAATCGCCGCCTTGGCCGCTACGCTTTGAGGCCTCAGAGTCGAGCCGGTCCAAACAATACGTTTGGCCATCAGGCGAAAGATATCCACTTCAGCCTTGGCCCCCCTTTGCATGGCAATGGACACCATGCGGCCATCACAGGCGAGTACCTTGAGATTCTTGTTGGCAAAGTCTCCGCCTGCCATATCCAGCACCACATCGACACCCTTGCCCTGGGTCCAGTCCAACACAGGCTCGACAAAGTCCTGTCGGCGGTAGTCAATCGCGAGTTCGGCTCCCAGTTGCTGACACCAGGCGCATTTCTCAGGACTGCCGGAAGTCACCAGTACCCTGGCGCCAAAGGCCTTGGCCAGCGCTATGGCGCTGCTGCCGATACCCCCAGAGCCGCCGTGGATGAGCACTGTCTCGCCTTGCTGCAACCCGGCTCGCATAAACAGATTGCCCCACACAGTAAAGAAAGTCTCGGGAATCGCCGCGGCTTCTTCCAGACTCCAGCCCCTGGGAATAGGCAAACAATGATCGGCCCAGGTGAGCACATACTCACTGTAACCGCCTCCCGGCACCAGGGCACAGACCTCTTGCCCGGTCTGCCATTGTGCTACGCCCTGCCCCAGCGCCACTATCTCGCCGGCCACTTCCAACCCCAGCACGGGGGAAGCGTCTGCCGGCGGCGGATAGTTGCCTTTACGCTGGGCCAGATCCGGGCCATTGACCCCGGCCGCCGCCACCCGAATCAACACCTGACCCGGACCGGGTTTGGGGATCTCCACATCCGTCAGATAAAGCACCTCGGGCTGCCCGGGTGTGTCGAAAGTCACCTGTCTCATACACTGCTCCTTGATAACTGAGCCACTGCCGAAAGATTTGCCTCTGACGTTAATCCAGAGGTCAAGCCTGGCAGAGACTGATACCTAGCCAACACAGTAGCAGAAGCCGTCTCAGGCTCATACCCGCATCAAGGAAGATGAGAACAAGTCCCATCCATGCACTGCATCGACTTACAGGCCTGGATGCAAGGCGTGCTTCACTGTAAATGGCTTCAGTCTTTTGCCAGAAGCACAACAAAGCCGCCAGGCAAAATTCAGCTTCGGCGAATTTAAATGTAAATTCCATTAATTTCATTGCGTTATAAATCTATTCTAGCTCGCGGTGACCAAGGAAATCCTCGCTGTTTTCCCTTGGAATAAAAAATAGACAATTTTATATTGTATATTTTATTCTTTTGCTTCTATGATGAAACACTGATTTACCCTGAATAAAGTGTTGTGCACAGTCAGGCAGTATCGGCAAACGGCGCAGGAGGTCACTTTAACCACTAAAGATCTGCAACAGCAGACTCAAATAAAATGGAGAAAACCAATGAAGATCAGCCCACTGGTCGCCAGTATCGGCCTGCTTTCCGGCATGGCATTCAGCCAACAGACGTTTGCACAGCCCTCCTCCCCCCAAGCTTCCTCACCTCATTCCGCCGCCAGGCTGCACGGTCACCCCTTACTGCCCGCTCAAGCCAACGAGCAAGCGAGACTGGCCTCTCACGCGCGGCTTAAGCGTGAGGCCAACTCTCAAGCTAAGAGGCAGACAAAGGCTTCGTTGCCGGCGCCGCCGCAGGCCTTTAGCAGTCAGTCGGTGGCGCACCAGGTAATTGAAGGACATGCCGTTGACAAAAAAACGCCCCAAAAACGCCAAGCCGTCGAAAGCCTCAACCTGATGAGCCGCTCGGCAGCCGGCGATCTGCAGATGCAGGCCGACAGCAGCTGCGATGAGCTGACAGGCCTCAATGGTCAGGCACTGGTCGATGCATTAAGCGCCGCCACGCCTGCTTGTGTCGGTGCCTTTTACAGCCTGGTGGGCAGTCAGGCCACCGCCAGCTTCAGCCAGGCCAATGTGCTGGCAGTAGCCAACGCCATAGACGGCCGTGCCGAAAGCTACACAGGAACTGACACCCAAGGGCTGGAATCCTTGATAAACTTTGTCCGCGCCGCCCTCTATGTGCAGTTTTATCATCCGGAAGATGTGCCCGCCTATGATGTCTCGGTAACCACGGCGTTAAGCGGCGCACTGGATAGTCTGTTCAACAATCCCAAGAGCTGGACAGTTTCCGAGGCCAATGCCGGGGTTCTCAAAGAAGCGTTGATCCTGGTGGATTCGGCCAATCTGGGCGCCGAATTCAACTGGGTAACCATCAAGGTACTCAACGAATACGACAGTGACTGGCAGGCGCTGTTTGGCATGAATGCCGCCGCCAATGCTGTGTTTACTACCCTGTTCCGGGCTCAGTGGAACAACGAAATGCAAGCGCTGTTCGCCCGGGATCAGAGCATTCTCGACGCCCTCAATCAGTTTCAACTTGAGCAGCGCCAACTACTGGGAACCAACGCCGAATACCTGCTGGTCAATGCGGTACGTGAGATGTCCCGCCTCTACTACATAGAGGCGATGAAGCCCAGGGTCACGACTCTGGTCAAGGCGGTAATCGACAGCAGCAGTAAAGAGGACAGCAGCCGCGCCATCTGGCTCGCCGCTGCAGAAATGGCCGACTACTATGACCGCAGCCAGTGCAACTACTACGGCATTTGCGGCTTCAAATACCAACTGGAGCAGGACACCCTGAGTTTCAACTGGAAGTGCTCGGATACCCTGAAGATGCGCGCCCAGGATCTGTATCAGGATCAGGCAAGCTGGATCTGCGAAGTGCTCAGCGGCCAGGAAGCCTACTTCCACAGCAAGCTGGAAACCGGCAATACCCCGGTGAGCGAGGATAACAACGACGACCTTGAGCTGGTGATCTTCAACTCCTCCGGCGACTACCAGTCATTCGCCGGCAGCTTCTTCGGTATCAACACAGACAACGGCGGCATGTATCTTGAAGGCGCGCCGGCCGGGCTCAAGAATCAGGCCCGTTTTATCGCCTATGAAGCCGAGTGGCGCCGCCCCGATTTCCATGTCTGGAACCTGCAGCATGAATATGTGCACTACCTAGATGGCCGCTTCAACCTCCACGGCGACTTTGCCCGCGGCATGTCGGCCGACACCATCTGGTGGGTTGAAGGATTGGCTGAATACATCTCCTACCGGGATGCCAACACCGCAGCCATAGCACTTGGTGAAACCAAGGCATTTGCCCTGTCGCAAATATTCAAAAATACCTATGATTCCGGGCAGGACAGAGTCTATCGCTGGGGCTATCTGGCGGTGCGCTTTATGTTCGAGCGCCATATGGATGATGTTCGCCAGATCCTCAGTCTGCTGCGCAGCGACAACTACAGCGAGTATCAAGCCCTGATAGATGGCATAGGCAGTCGTTATGACAATGAGTGGTACAACTGGCTGACAAGCGGCCTGAGCACGGCGGACAACGGCATAGTGGATAAGGGCCCCAGCGACATAGACGCCGCCCCCAGCGGCCATGAAGGTAACTGGAGTGGCCCGGGCGGCAATATCAGCCGCGACTTTGCCCCCTGCACGGTCAGCGACGAATCCTATCGTTATCAGGAAGGCATGACACCGCTGCTGGATGTGCCAATCGAGTGTATCGACTCGAAAAACGGCCGCGCCAGCCTGGTGTTTGCCAATGAGCAGCGTTCCGACCAAGAGCTGTGGATCAAGGTGGGTGACGGCTGGGGTGATGCCGATATCTATTTCAGCTCCCAAGGCTGGGCCAGCGCCGAAAACAACGAGGGCTTAGGTATAGGCAATGGGAATCACGAGGTGATCAAGGTGCGCCTCAACCCCGACAGCTACTGGCATTACCTGACTCTGGCCGGTGAATTTGGCGGCGTGGATCTATTGCTGTCGACCACAGAAGTCGAAGCCGACCCGGACCCGGCCCAAGGCGGCGGTGATGGCGATGGCAGCGAGCCGGTGGATTGCGGTGCTCCAAGCACAGACTATGGCCAGTTGCTGGCCGGCAAGAATGAATGCCTCAGTGGTGGCCGTTCCAGCTTTTATGTCTGGGTTGAGGAAGATAACACTCGCCTGACCTTCAGCCTCGGCGGCGGCACTGGTGACGCCGATCTCTACTATGCTGCCGATACCTGGGCAGGTACAGCTCACTATGATGCGTTCGCCAAGACCGCAGGCAACAGCGAGACACTGACAGTCACGGCCAATCGCGGCTGGCGTTACCTGGCGGTGGAGAGTGACAGCCAGTATGCCGGTGTCAGCCTGAGCCTGAAAGTGGCCACGGCCGGTGAACCTCAGCCCAGTGTCCTCGAAAATGCCTGCGCCACCAAGGCTCCCCGGAGTTACAGCGAGTTGCAGTCCGGCGCGGCCATCTGCGCCGCCAGTGGCCGGGGAGACTTCTACTTCTATATTGCCGAAGGTACTCAGGAGATTGAAGTTGTCACAGGCCACGGCAGCGGCGATGTCAGCCTCTATGGTGGCACTAGCTGGCCTACGGCCAACAGTTATCAACAGGCATCCACCCAGCAAGGCAACGCAGAGCGTTTGCTGCTGCAGGCGCCAAGCGAAGGTTGGTACTATCTGATGCTGGATGGTGCCAATGCCGAAGGAGTCAGCATCCAGATGCAGGCTCGCTGATAGCGTTACAGTTTGGATGAAAAAAGCGCTGCCTCGGCAGCGCTTTTTTACCTTTACGGCCGTTAGCCCTTCTTGATGGTCATGGTCCAGGCGGCATCACCCTTCTGGGCAAAGTGAGTCACCTCATGGCCCTCTTCGGCGGCCCAGCGAGGAATATTTTCTGTCGCCTGGGCGCAGTCATAGTCCAGTACCACTTCGTCGCCTTTTTCTATGCCCTTTATCAGCTTCTGCAGCTCTATCAAAGGGAAAGGACAGAGTTTGCCGGTAGTATCGAGAACATGTTTCATATACAACTCCTTGGATAAAACTCAGATCTGAGCCAGACGCATGGGCCGGATCAGGGTAAAGTAACTGAAGCAGTAACTGCCAAGCAGAATGGCCGGAATAAACAGCCAGCCCTGCCAGGACAGATAGGCGGTACCCACCAGCGCATTGCCCAACATGCAACCACCGGCAATACCGCTGCCAAAGCCCATCAACAGACCGCCGATAAGCCCAAACAATACCGTCTTGTGGCCCGGATAGCGCCAACGCTGCTCCGAACTGCCGCGGGCGGCAATAAAGGCCCCGACAAACAAGCCGATGAGGAAGTATCCCGGCCAGCCGAAGAACTTGGTGTTGCCAGTGGTCAGCAGATCCCACAGCTGAGCGCTGGGGCCACTGATACCAACGCCACCAACCCGACCGCTTTCCAAGCTCGCAGGCCAGGCCAGCAGAGCCAGCACGCCAATGATCAGCGCACTCACGAAGGGGTGCCAACGGGCTTCAAACAACAGGTGTGCCAGGCCGCTGCGCCTCGGGGTCATCAGGGCCACAGGGCGCTTGCGCCGCTTGAGATAGCGCATCGCCAGTACGGAGGTCAGCAGCGCCAGGGCGATACTCACCAACCAGGGCGAAACACCCAGGCTTTGATACAGGGTCTGATCGGCCAACTGTTGCTGTTTGATGGGGGCCAGCATGCTCTTGAGCTCGGCCGTGCGCACCAGTTTACTGGCAACAATAAAGCCCAGCACTGCCATCACACTGGCAGCCAAGCCTTCGGCCGCCCTGTAATAGGCTCCGGTGGAGCAACTGCCTGCCGCCGCCATACCCAGGCCAAACAGCACGCCGCCAATCAGAGTTGCCAACCAGGGGAAATGCCCCGTCGGCAACTTGACCCAACCCAGCTCATAAAAAGCAAACAGCCCCAGGCTCTGGATACTGATGGCGATCAATATGGCGATCACCATGGTGAAGTCTTTCTGCAGGAAGGTGTCACGTATGCCACCCGCCATGCAGAAACGCCCCCGCTGCATCACAAACCCCATGGCCAGACCTATGCCCAAACCACTGAGAATCGTCAGCATAACCGGCTCCTCAGCGCTGGATCAGATAACGGATAGTCGGGCCGTTCTGTTCTATCTCCAGCACCTTGTAACCGTGGTTCTTGGCATCCAATGGAATATTGTTGATCGACTGTGGGCAGTCGCTGATCACTTCCAGAATTTCACCGGGCTTGAGCTGGGGCATGGCCTCCAGGGTGGCAACGGCGGGATAAGGACAGGGTTCACCAACCATATCCAATTGGTAATCAGGAGTATATTGGCTCATTACGCGGCCTCCGCAGTCAGTTGTGCATCCCGTTTGGCTTTACGGGCAAAGAATTGTTTTTCCCAGGCGAGCATGGCGGCAAACGCCAGGCCCAGCATCAGGTAGGTGGCCAGCAAGCCGCCCTTGTCCCCCAAGCTGGAAAGCAGGTTGACCTTGTCCCAACTGGTGGCCAGTGGTTCGGCAAAGTCGTCCCAGTAGTAGGCCAAAATGGTGGAGCCGATAACATTACCCAGGCCAACCCACCAGAAGTGCACCTGCCCTTCCACGGCGCGGTACATCCAACCGGTTTCGCAGCCACCGGCCAGCACTATACCGAAACCGAACAGCAAGCCACCGATAACCGCGTTGGGACCGGCCCACATGATCTTGGGTGAAACCCCTAGTTGCACATAGCTGTAAATCCCTATGGCACTGACCGCCATACCTATGATGATCGCCTTGGCCATATGGGTACGGCCGGTGATCCACATGTCGCGAAATGCCGAGGTAAAGCAGATCTGTGCCCTTTCAATCAACAGACCGAAACCGACACCACAGAGCATGGCAATACCCAGCTTGGGTGCGTTGAACAGGGTCAGGAGTCCCCAACCGACTATGCCGATAAACACCAGCATGCCGATCCGAAAACGCCTTCTGGCCTGGTTTTCATCCTGCTTGACCGAGCTGGCCTTGGTGACCTTCTTCAGCGCCACCGGAATGCGGAACATGGGCAGCAAGGTGAACTTGGCGCCAAAGTAGGAACCGGCAGCAGTGGCCAGCGCGAAGAACCAGGCATGCAGCGAGAACTGCGGAATACCGGTAAAGAAGGCCGCCAGGTTACATCCCATGGCCAAGCGGGCGCCGAAGCCGGCTATGATGCCACCAACCAGGGCCTGCATGATGCGCACCCGGCTCTGTGGCATTCTGAGCTTGACGTTGTTGGCCCATAGCGCCGCAGCGATACAGCCACCGAACATACCGATAATCATCATGCCGTCGATGCGATCCAGCGGCGTACCGGCCAGACCTATCACCTTGAAGTAACCCCAGTTTTCCGGCTCGGCACCAAGCATTTGCAGTAAATGCCCACCCCAGCGGGTAAATTCGCCGGTCACGGCCCAGAAGGTTCCGGTAAGACCAAAATAGTAGGTGGAGAGAATACCGGCAGCGATAACAGCCGGCATGGGAGCCCAGAAACGGACCAGATATTGTTGTTTAAATTGTTGCCATGTCATGTCATTACCCTAATGAACGAGACCTTGTCTAAACGGACACAGGCGTGTCCGTCAACCATTACAGGTGCGAACAGGCAGCCCGCAGAAACTGACCTGTCGCATCTTATGTATGCCTTTACGGCGATAAAATCGCTGGAGTGCAGCAAACGACCGGCTGTCTGCCATCATCAAAGCACTAAAGACCGGCTGGAACTGGGTTCCGACCGGTCATAAACAGTGTTTAACAACGATGATGAGCAGACAGTAAGCGCTGTGCCAGGGAAGAGGCCCGAGTACTTCGAGGCCTTATTCGCAGCTTCCCTAAATGGCTTTGGCCAGGCGATCGCGGCTCAATCCCGTCAGTCTGTGACCATGGGTGTAGAGCGTCGCACGACCGTTGCGGCAAAAGCCCACCAGCGTGATGTTGCTCTTCTCGGCCAACTCCAACGCCAGTGAGGTCACGGCGGACATGGCAAAAAGAATCTGAATATTGGCACTGGCAGCCTTTTGCACCATCTCGAAACTGGCTCTGCTGGTCAATAAAACCGCGATTGGCCGCTCGGCATGTTTCTGTGAAAAGGCACCGATTAACTTATCCAGTGCTATATGTCTTCCAATATCTTCATAGGCATCAATAATATGCCCTTCTTTATTTAACCCCATGGCAGCATGGGTGGCGCCAGTTAATTTAAAATGCTGTTGATTGTCCTTAACAAAATTCAAAGCAACCTTTAAATTGTTGATATTAAACTTGGCACCATCATCAACTCGAATAACAGGTTTAACCGCTTCTTCAAGTTGGGCAACACCGCAAAGTCCACAACCGGTTCTACCGGCCATATTGCGTCTTTGTTGCTTTAATTCCATGAAACATCTTTGGGTTATCTCAATCTGAACCAGCACACCTTCTTCGGTATATTCAAGTTCAACACCCTTGATTTCATTTATGTTTCTGACTATGCGCTCCGACAAGGTAAAGCCGATTGCAAAGGCTTCGAGATCCTGCGGACTGGCCAACATTACCGTGTGGGCAATGCCGTTATATACCAGGGCGATTCTCACTTCGTTCGCTAAGTAGTCAGTTAATTCCGAAGCCTGCCCTTGTTCCATAAGGGTGACTTGTTTCTCGGTGACAACGTCATGCGAATAATAATCCATAAGTACCCTCTGAACCTATCTAAATAATAAAAATTTACAGACTTTAAAATAAAATAAGAGCTATATCACAAACTCATAAAGTAAATAAAAACAGGGTTGCTTCAACTGCATTCATTTTCTATTATCCTTCTGTCTTTCGATGGAAGAACGTCGTCTCCGGTGAGGCGTCCGGACTTCAAATCCGGGTGGGGCTGCCAGCAGTCCCGGGTAGGTTCGACTCCTATGTTCTTCCGCCAATCTTCATGGGACCAGAAAAGTTCAGCGTCCCGGATCTCCCGACTGTTACTGCGATACTTCCTGCGAGTAAAACCGCTGCGATCGAAGAACTCCAACAGTTGAATACTTACCTTGCGGCCAAGACCTACCATCGCCTTGAACTCGGCGGTTTCCAGTTGTCCCTTTAGCTCTAAATGACCGCGAATAAGATCGGCGTAGTGGCACAGCTTACTGCTGAGCAGATATCTGTCTTTCACCACTGCGGTGATAAACCCCTGTTGCACCAACTGGAAACACAGCGGCCGCAGCTCACCCGGCTCCAGCTCAAGATATTCGGCCATTTCCGTGACCCACACAGGGGTATCCTGCTGCTCCAGCCAAGGAGATAAACGCTGCCAACAGGCTTCGGCTTTGGGATCCAAGGTCATTCTGTGCTGCGGTAACTGCAGCAAGGCGCCGCGCAGCACCATGCGGCGATCGCGACAGAGGCGCTCCAGGATCAAACCGGCCAGCGGCGATGGCAACTTGCTGTGACTCATGCGCAGCAGGCGGTTGCGCCCCAGCCCCAATTGATCCGGGTGCTGCTGATGGTATTGCTCCAGCAAGGACAGATAGTGCTGTTGCTCGGCCTCAAGCAGTTCCGGTGCCAACAGGAAACCGCCATGGCGGCTGAGTCCGGATTCTTCGATGACCCGACTCAAACCGGCTTCAGTCAACTGCCAGCGCCAAGCCAAGTCAGGCACGGCCAAGGCCTGCTGCCTGCCTAGAAGGGTAAGAGCCGCGGCCGGAGTTTCGGCGTCGGCGAGACGGCCAAGAAGAGCGAGCCGCTCTTCGGTGCGTTTCTTGCGATTGGGCACTGTGAGTGCCAGTACTCTGCCGGCACCCAGGGTATGCTTGCCACTGGCGTGACGCAGCACTATGGGGTCGTCCTGGCACAATATCAGTGGCTTATCCAGCACCAGCTCAGCCAGGCAGTAGCCGCGCTCATCGGCCTCGGTTAACTGGGATATGCGTCCCAGAGTATGATCGGCGCCGTGGTGGCAATGTACGCTCTGCCAGTGAGTCACAGGCTCAAAGGCACGGATCTGCACTACTGGGCGGCCACAGGCGTCCGGCTGTGGCAAGTTGCTGAGCCAATCGCCACGCTGCGGCGCCCTGTGGTTATCGACGCCACTGAGATTGAGGGCGACCCGGGTGCCCGGCAGCGCCGTCTGCGACTCCTGCCCCTGGCAGTGAATGCCGCGGATCCTCAGCTTGTCTTTCTGACCCGAGCTGTAGAGGTTATCACCGACATTGACACTGCCACTGATCACTGTGCCCGTGACCACCCAACCGGCGCCTTTGACGCTGAAGGCGCGATCCAGGGTCATGCGAAAGGCCTGCTGCGCGTCTGCGGCGACGCCAGCCTTCTCAAGCTGTAGCTCGCTCGATGCCAGCGCCAGAATATGCTCTCTGAGTGAATCGATCCCCTGGCCATTGCTGGCCGAAACGCTAAACACACCGGAGGCCTTGAGGGCAAACTCACAAAGCAGCGCCTCACTCTCTGCAGCCACTTCATCAATGCGGGCCCGCTCCACCAGGTCACTCTTGGTGAGCACCAGCGTCAGGCTCTTAAGCGGCAACATGGCTAAAATCTGCAGGTGTTCACGGGTCTGCGGCATCACGCCGTCGTCACAGGCCAGTACCAAGAGCGCGTGTCTGGCATGACTGACGCCCACCAGCATGTTGTTGATAAACTTTTCATGGCCAGGCACATCGATAAAGGCCAGTCGCTGGCCGTCGGCAAACGGCATAAAGGCATAACCCAGATCTATGGTCATGCCGCGGCGTTTCTCTTCCGGCAATCTGTCGGTATTCTGCCCTGTCAGGGCCCGAATCAGGCTGGTCTTGCCATGGTCTACATGGCCGGCGGTTACCAGGATCACAGCGACACTCCCAGAGTGCTCAGCTCGGCCAGTAACTCGGCTTCATCGTCGACCCCGCGCAGATCCAGCAGCAGTTGCTCATTGCTGATCCGGCCAATCACCGGCCGCTCCGCCTGCTTGAAGTGTTGCTCAAGCTCAATCAGGCTAGCGCCCGGATTGGCACTGAAAGCCAGTGCCACCGAAGGCAGGAAGGTATCCGGCTGTGAGCCACTTCCCACCTGGGTGCGGCACTCCACCAGCTCCAGTTGATAGCCGGGGGCAAACAGGGGCTGCAACGCCTGGTGCAAACGGCTGCCTAGCAGTTTGAGTTGCTGCTGGCTGCGGCCGAACTTGGCCATCATAGGCAGTTCAGTATCCAGGGTTTCCGGGTTGAGATAATGGATCAGTGTGGCTTCCAGCGCCGCCAGAATCAGCTTATCGCAGCGCAGCGCCCGTTTGAGCGGATGGCTTTGCAACTTATTGATAAGCGACTGTTTGCCAACAATCAGCCCCGACTGAGGGCCTCCGAGCAGCTTGTCGCCGGAGAAGCTCACCAAATCGACCCCATCGGCCAGCATCGCCTGCGGAGTGGGCTCCTGCTTGAGCCCGAAGCGGCGCAAGTCGGTGAGCGAGCCGCTGCCGAGATCCGAGATCAGCGAAATATCATGCTCGCGGCACAGTGTCGCCAGCCGCGACTCTTCCACCGAGGCGGTAAAGCCCTGAATATGGTAGTTACTGGTGTGTACCTTCATGATGGCAGCGGTGTTTTCGGTTATCGCCTGCTCGTAATCCCTGAGGTGGGTACGGTTGGTGCTGCCCACTTCCACCAGGGTAACCCCGGCCTGACGCATGATGTCGGGGATCCGGAAGGCGCCGCCTATCTCCACCAACTCGCCGCGGGAAACTATCACCTCTTTACCGGCCGCCACCGCCGACAGCATCAACAGCACAGCGGCGGCATTGTTGTTGACCACACAGCAGGCATCGGCACCTGTGAGGCGGTGAATAAGCGAGCTGACGGCATTGTCTCTGTGGCCGCGCTTGCCGGCCTGCAACTCAAACTCCAGCGGAGTTGGGTAACGCATCACAGAAGTGACGGCCTCGATGGCCGCCTCGGATTGCTGCGCCCGTCCCAGGTTGGTGTGCAGCAGGGTGCCGGTGAGGTTCCATACCGGCCTTAAACTGTGGCGATAATCGCTGGACAGCTGATCAACCAAAATGCCATACAAGGCTTGGTGTGAGTGACACCACTCAGGCAGGCGTTGCTCGCTGCCTATCCCGGCTCTTGCCAGCCGAAGTTGTCCATCCAGCGCCTGTTTGACGGCGGCCTTGCCAAAGCGGCTCAGCAGTGGGGCCAGAGCTGGCTCGGCCAGCAGGCTATCCATGGAAGGCAAAGCCCGATAGAGGTCTTTGAGAGTATCGGCAGTTTGGGTCATCATCTGTTTCATCATTGACTGAATAAAGGGAGGGCCTGAGCCCTCCCGGCTTTCTTACTGGCTTGGTTACTCGCTGTCTTCTGTCTCGTGGGCCAGCAACAAGGGATTGACTGTGGTAGCACCATAGCCTTTCTCATTGAGCTGACTGTCGAGCATCAGGGTCGCCAAATCATCGGCGGCCACATCCATCAGCGGCGCCTTTTCGAGGAACATCATCTTGGTATAACCATGACAAGCCTCGCAGCTTTCGATGCGAACATTGGCCTGATAGTCGTCCAGAGACCAGAGGTTCATCTCCTTGTCATGCCCGCAGCAAGTGCAGTGGGCACGTATGTAGTGCCACTCGCTCTCACACAGGCTGCAATGCAGATAACGCAAACCGGCTCTGGGTTCATCGACTATCACGCTGGCAACCGGATGGCTGCCACAGACCGGACACAGGCTCTGCTGTTCGACCCTGCGCTGATCCATGCGCTGAATAACTGCCGGCGCCCAATGAGACCAATAAAGCCCCATAGCGGCCCACAGAAACAGACTGAACCTGGCTGGCACTGCACTCAGGTTGCCCTGACGCAGCGCCTGCCCCCAGGCACTCAATTGCTCAGGTGCCTGTTGCATCAAAAGACGCAGCACCCGGGCGACCGACTCATCCACCTGCGGCAGGAGTTCACTGAGCAACTGCTGCAGTAAGCTCTGCCAATAGCTGTCGGCGCTGGGACCCAAGTCGGTGAGGGGCTCGCCCTCGGACTTGTCCCAGGCTGGAGGAAGACCGAAGTCTTCCTTCGCCGCCAGTTTGGCCTGTACAGCGACCAAACGGCGACACAGCTCCAGGTAATCAGCCAGCGGCGAGTCCTTGGCCAACACTTCCAAACGCTTGGCTCTGCGCAGATAGACGCTGGCAGGGTCGGCGGCTTTCAGTGGTTTGAGCTCCAGCGGCGACTCGCTGCCGGGGGCCAGGGGTATCTCGGCTGTATGACTCATTTAATGTTTCTCCGCTTCCGAATCTTCTTCCAGCATTCTGGGGTGGTGCTTACGGCACCAGGCCTTGGAGACCTTGCCGTAGAGCATGCCCGCGACCGAACCTTCTACCCAGGTCGCCATCCAGAAGTGCACCATCACGAAAATCAACATGATGAGAGCACAGACGGCGTGCAGCAGAATAGCCCAGCCCACGGTAGTGGCTGAGAAGTAAGGTGCAAAATAGGGCTGCCACATGATGAAGCCGGTGACAGTCAGTACGATAGATGTCACCACAAACGCACGGAACAGCACCTTTTGCCCAGGGTTGTAATGGCCGATAGGCGGGATCTTGTCCTCGTTCTCAAACATCACATCCTTGATGGCCAGCATCCATTTCAGGTCGTTCTTCTCCCACTTGTTGTGATGGTAGTAACGCACCAACATCAGCATCAGCGGCAGACACATAAACAACCCGGCAATGGGGTGGATGAAGCGCGCCAATTGAGGCGTGCCCGCAATACCACCCAACCACTGGAAGGAAGGATAAAAGAACGAAAAACCGGTCAGGAAAGTGACTAAACCTGCCGCCACAATAAACCAGTGGCAGATACGGTCGAACAGCTTATGACGCACTATCATCTCTTGCTTGTGATGCTCGCTCATTTGCCGTCCTCCTCTTTCTGAGCCGCTTGCTGATCTTCTTCAGGCGGCTGATAACCGGGTTGATCCTCTTCGACTATGTTGCGGCCAACGGTGATCTTGTGCAGACAAGCCACAGCGGCTGTTGCCAGGATCCCCACGGTACCCAGAGGCTTGACCCAGTCCTGCCACAGAGTGACAGACAGTGGGATCTGCGGATCTTCCGGCATGTTGTAGCTTTCAGGCTGAGTGACATCGTGCAATATCATCATCATCCCTGTGCCACCCACACCCTCTGGGTTGTACAGCCCGGCCTTGGCAAAGCCGCGTTCCTTGAGTTCGGCCACTCGCTTATCGGCATAGAACAACATGTCTTCACGGGTACCGAAACGCAGTGCGCCTGTAGTACAGGTCTTGACGCAGGAAGGCTCCAGCCCGACCGCCAGACGGTCGGAACACATGGTGCACTTGTAGGCCTTGTTGTCCTTGGGGTCGATTTTGGGGATATCGAACGGACAAGCGCTGGCGCAATAACCGCAACCGATACACTTGTCTGAATCGAAGTCCACCACCCCATTGACATGCTGCACAATGGCACCTGCGGTCGAACACGCCTTGAGACAGGCGGGATCGGCACAGTGCATACAGGCAGAGTGAGTGAACTGCCAGCGCAGCTTATTGCGCTCGTCCATCACCTCGTTGTACTCCATCAGGGTCCAGACCTGGCCTGAGAGTTTCATCGGGTTTTGATAACTTCCCTCGAAACTGCCCACTTCCTCGCGCAGATCGTTCCATTCAGAGCACGCCACCTGACAGGCCTTACAGCCGTTACACTTGGTCGCATCAAACAGTTTTGCGACCTGCTTGACGTCACCAATCCGAGTTTGCGATGCCGGCGTTGCCGCTGAGGTGCCGGAGCGTCGAATAATATCTTGTGTTGCCATTATCAGACCTCCGCCTTCTCAACGTTCACCAGGAACGCTTTGTACTCAGGAACACCCGTGTTGGCATCACCCATTTCGGTAGTCAGCACGTTACAGCTATAAGCCTTCTTGGTGAGGGCGTTATGGCTACCGTGACGTGGAATACCCAAGGTGTGTACCGTTTGACCATTGACCTGCAGTGGCCGCAAACGCTTGGTCACCAAGGCTTTGGTAAGAATGTGGCCACGCTTGGAGCTCACTTTCACCCAGTCGCCATTCTTGATGCCTTTTTCTGCCGCCAACTGCTCGTTCATTTCCACAAAGGTCTCTGGCATGGAGATCGCCGCCAAACGGCAGTGAGTCGTCCAGAAGTTAAAGTGTTCTGTGAGCGAGTAAGTGGTACAGGCGTATGGGAACTCGTCTTTGGTACCTATGGTTTCTTTCACACCCTCAAACCAACGCAGCACTGGGCTGTGCACCACTTTCGGATGCAATGGGTTGGTACCGATTGGTGATTCCACCGGCTCATAGTGTTCAGGGAACGGCCCTTCTTTCAGCAGTTTCAGCGCGAACAAACGGCCCGCCCCTTCCGGCTGCATGATGAATGGGTGTGCACTGTCCTGTGGATTGAGCTTGGCGTTGAAGTCAGGCACGTCTATGCCTTCCCACTTGCCATCTTTCCACTCGACTATGGTGCGCTTTGGATCCCATGGCTTACCGTTGACATCACAAGAGGCACGGTTGTAGAGCACCCGACGGTTGGCAGGCCAAGCAAATGCCCATCCCGGGGTAATACCTTTACCTGACGGATCGTGGTTGTCGCGGCGTGCCATCTGGTTGCCTTGCTCGGTCCAGGAACCGGCATAGATCCAACAGGCACAGGCGGTGCTGCCATCGGCCTTGAGTTCAGTAAAGCTGCTCAGTTGACGGCCGGTGTTAACATCGTATCCGTTCAACTCTTTGGTCAGCTCAACAGAGCTCGGGTTATGGGCATCTGTGTATTCCCAGTTAACCGCAGCCACAGGCTCAGGCAGTTTACCGCCCTCTTCGCGATACAGCTTTTTCAGCTCCAGCAAGATGCCGGCAACGATTTCCGAGTCGGCCATGGCTTCGCCGGGAGCATTGGCGCCTTTATAGTGCCACTGCATCCAGCGACCCGAGTTGACGATGGAACCTTCTTCCTCGGCAAAACAGGTTGTCGGCAGACGGAACACTTCCGTTTGGATACTGGCGGTATCGACTTCGTTGAAGCCGGGTTCGTTTTGCCAGAAGGTTGCGGTTTCAGATGACAAGTTGTCCAGCACGACCAAGTACTTGAGCTTGCTCAGCGCCTTGAGGTTCTTGTTACGGTTGGGCATAGAGTTAATCGCGTTAACCCCTTGCACGATACAACCGTTGATCTGACCGCGATACATCATGTCGAGGTAGCGGCCAAAGTCATACATCTGATCCCATTTCGGCAACCAGTCGTAACCGAAGTCGTTTTCAGGGGTCGCGTTATCGCCCCAGAACGCTTTCAGCAAAGAGACATAGAACTTGGGATAGTTTTGCCAGTAGTTGGTTTGACCCGGACGCAAAGGCTTGGGCGTATGCGCTGCCAGGTGAGCGGCCAAAGTGGGTTCATTGTCGTTGGGCAGTTTAACGTAGCCCGGCAGACTCTGCGCCAGCAGACCCATATCGGTTGAGCCCTGAACGTTGGCGTGACCACGCAAGGCGTTAACCCCACCACCCAACTGACCAATATTGCCCAGCAGCAACTGCACCATGGCCATAGTGCGAATGTTCTGCGCACCCTTACTATGGTGAGTCCAACCCAGGGCATACATAAAGGTCGCAACCCTGTCTTTGGTATAAGTGCTGCCAATCGCCTCACAGACCACCTGGTAGTCATCTACCGGCGTCCCTGTGATGTTGCTGACAGTGGCAAAGTCGTAACGTTCTACGTGCTCTTTCAGCAGGTTCCATACACAACGTGGGTGCTCAAGGGATTCATCCACCTTGGCATAGCCGTCTTCGTCGAGTTGATAGAACCAGGATTCTTTGTTGTAGTCGCCCTTCTCTTCATCGAAACCGGAGAACAGACCTTCGTGGAATTCAAAGTCTTCCCGCACCAGATAGCTGGCGTTGGTATAGGCCTTCACATAGTCGAAGTTGATCTGGTTAGTGGAGATCAGATAGCGGATCACACCCAGCAAGAAGGCAATATCTGTGCCTGAGCGGATAGGAGCATAGTGATCGGCCAAAGCGGCACTACGGTTGAAGCGAGGGTCAACCACAATCAATTTGGCATTGTTATGTTGCATAGCTTCTGTAACCCAGCCGAAACCGACAGGGTGCGCTTCTGCAGCATTACCGCCCATAATTATCACTACATTAGAGTTCTTGATGTCGATCCAATGGTTGGTCATGGCACCGCGCCCAAATGTTGGAGCAAGACTTGCTACCGTTGGGGAGTGTCAGTTACGTGCAATGGTATCGATGGCGACTAGGCCGAGAGAACGAGCAAACTTCTGAGTCGCAAGACCACTCTCGTTCGCCATACCGGATGAAGTCATCATCCCTGTGGTCAACCAACGGTTGACTGTAACGCCATCGGCGTTTTTCTCAATCAGGTTGGCATCACGGTCGTCTTTCATCAAACGGGCGATACGCTTGTAAGCTTCGCCCCAGCTGATGCGCTTCCATTCATTGGTGCCCGGAGCGCGATACTCAGGGTACTGCAGACGGTGCGGACTGTTAACATAGTCCACCAGGCCTGCGCCTTTAGGGCAGAGCGCCCCGCGGTTTACCGGATGATCGGCATCACCTTCAATATGAAAAATGGCATGTTCAGAGTTTTTGCCACCGCTGCCTTGGCTATACATAAGCAAGCCACAACCCACCGAGCAATACGGGCAGTTGTTGCGGGTCTCTTTAGCTCTGAGTAGTTTGAATTCCCGAACTGCGGCATAAGCCTTCTCGGACAACAACCCCAGCGCAGATATGGCTGAAGTTGCCGCCCCGGCAGCGCACAGTTTGAAAAACTGACGTCTGTTCATAGCGTCCTCACACTCTTGTCGTTATGAGTTTTGATTGGGGTCGCAGCCCTTGGCTGCGACCTGCCAAGTGCAGTCAAACCAAAGACCACACTCTGTGTAAGATTATCCTTAAAGAAACTCAGGATAACAAATAATGACACGAGACAGAGATCACAAAGGAATAGCTATGACAAATTGAACCACAAAAATAGAATCAAGCAGAGCAAAAAGCCAACAAACAAACCATAAGCAGTTTATAAAACCAAAATGAACAAAAAATACACTAAAAGACATTTTGTCCAAATATATAGGTAAATTTTGTCCCAACAGCGAAAAAGGCAGGATAAAGCACCATTAACTGAGGCTCAATCGACGGGAAATAGAAAAGGGTTGTGCTAAAAAAGCCGGCAACAAGCGCAAGGGGAAATAACAGAACGCAGGAATATAACAGATAAAACAAAGTATTACATCAGTAACACTTTCACACTATCTGCAATGGACAGCCGGGGAAACAGAATAACCGTCATCAAGTCAAATTGACCCACCGTCTAAAAAACCGTCAAACACTAAACGACAGATAAGCCACTCACAAATGTAAAGATTGTCAGTTTTTATCAAAAAATATCCTGCCGCTATTGGCGAATCAGGCATAGCGGGCACTGACTTGAGACCAAAAGCGCATCTGTACCTATCAGGAAAGCATCTCAGTAAACCGTCCATGACGCCGATAATATTGCTAAAGGCCTGGTCAGGTTTACCCAAGGAGACGGAGCCAAACAAGCAATGGCCCGCTTTCGAGCCTCAAACGATTACCACAAAAAGAGCCGCGACTATAGCTCGAAAGGCACCAAGCAAAAAGCCACTGCAGTTGCAGTGGCTTTTTGCGGTATCAAGCACAAGTTCCTATCTCCAGCATACCTCAGAACGGGATATCATCATCCCAGCCGTCATCCAGATCCGGCGTGTAGTTCTGCTGTTGTGGCTGAGGCTGTGGTGCCGGCCGCTGTTGCGGAGCTGCCTGTTGTTGCGGCGCTGGCTGCTGTGGCTTGGGCGCATAACCTGAGTTCTGTTGCTGACCATAGCTTTGCTGCTGCGGCGCGTTGTACTGTTGTTGTGGCTGCTGCGGTTGCTGAGCAGGCTTGGGCTGATAGCCGCCGGACTGCTGTGGCGCATTGTATTGAGGTTGAGACTGTGCCTGACCACCACCATAGCTACCTTGGCCTTGGTTCATACCACCTTGGTTCATACCACCCTGATTGCCGCCTTGGCTCATACCACCTTGGTTTTGGTTACGGCCACCCAGCATCTGCATGGTACCGCCCATATCGACAACCACTTCAGTGGTGTACTTGTCCTGACCGCTCTGATCTTTCCACTTGCGGGTCTGCAGCTTGCCTTCCAGATACACTTGCGAGCCTTTGCGCAGGTACTCACCGGCAATTTCAGCCAGCTTGCCGAACATGACAACCCTGTGCCACTCGGTACGCTCTTGCTGTTGGCCCTGTTGGTCCTTCCATGACTCACTGGTGGCCACTGTGATATTCGCTACGGCGTTGCCGTTTGGCATGTAGCGCACCTCTGGGTCCTGTCCCAGATTGCCCACCAGAATTACCTTATTAACACCACGACTGGCCATCGAAATCTCCTGCGATTTTCACGTAATACTTAGCTTAATTGACAGAGCCTAACACAGCTCTGGCTTGTCTTAAATCGAATTGATCGTTCACCTTGAGGTAGGCGACTTTTTCTTCCAAAACCACTATGGCTTCAGCAACCCCTTGCAGCGCAGACAGCTCGGCGGCCATCTTCTGCGCATGCTCGCGGCCGTTCACCTGGGCCTCCAGCGTGTAACTCTTGAGCAGCACTGGATTTTTCATTCCCAGGGTCAATGCCAGCCAGATAATCAACAGCACGACCGCCACGGTAAACACCCCGGCGGCGCCCATGATTTGATAGGCGCCACCACCGAGCAAACCGCCACAGAAGGCACCGAGAAACTGACTGGTGGAATACACCCCCATGGCCGAACCTTTGGCCCCCACGGGACAAAACTTGGCGATCAGGCTGGGCAGCGAGGCTTCCAAGTAGTTAAAGCCGGTAAAGAAGGCCACTATGGCTACCGCCAACACCCAAAGAGTATGGGAAAACAGCGCCATCGCCAGCAAGGCAGCCAACATGATCAGCAGGGCCAACTGGAACATGCCCTTGGTATTATTGCGCTTCACGCCGATTATGATCAGCGGCACCATCAAAAAGAAGGCGCCGACAAAGGCCGGGAAGTACAGCATCCAGTGCTTTTCTTTGGCAAGGCCGGCGTCCACCAAGTCCAGCGGCAATG
This sequence comes from Shewanella sp. 38A_GOM-205m, assembly GCF_000518445.1. Lineage (NCBI taxonomy): Bacteria > Pseudomonadati > Pseudomonadota > Gammaproteobacteria > Alteromonadales > Shewanellaceae > Shewanella > Shewanella sp. 38A_GOM-205m. The sequence goes on from NZ_JADP01000020.1 coordinate 37,189, forward strand.
CCACGAATACCGCCGTCAGCACCAAATGCAGAATAAAAATACCGGCATCAAGGCGAAACAACTGCGGATCTTTAAGCATATTTTTCAGCTTGCCCGGTTCCGCCATGGTATCGCCCTTGGGCGCATGAGCCACAGGGTTGGGCACCAGCAGTTGCACTATCAGCATACCCAGCAGTGCCAGGCCCGCAGTCAGGGCAAACAAGCCAGATAGCCCAAGATGCTGCGCCACCACAGGCCCCACCAGCAGCGACAAAGCAAAGGAGAAACCTATGCACATGCCTATGATGGCCATCACCTTGGTGCGTTGCTCATCCCGGGTGAGATCTGCCGCCAATGCCAGCACAGCGGCGGCGATGGCACCCATACCCTGCAAGGCTCGGCCGGCGACAACTCCGTAAATGCTGTCGGACATAGCCGCCAGGACACTGCCGAGGGCAAACACCAACAGGCCGCCGAGGATCACCGGCTTGCGGCCAATTCTGTCTGACAGTATCCCCATGGGGATCTGCAGTATCGCTTGAGTCAGACCATAGGCGCCGATGGCAATACCCACCCACAGAGGTGAGAAGCCTTTGAGATCTTGTCCATAGAGCGCGAAGACAGGCATGATCATGAACAAGCCCATCATGCGCAGCCCAAATACACTGGCTAATGAGAACGCGACTTTTCTTTCTGTGCCGGAAAGTCCACCGTTGGCCATAGTTTTTGCCCTGGATTAAGAATTTTTTAAGGGAGCGCATGTTACCACGAAGGTTTTGAACAGCTCAAAGAGAAAAACCCAAGTCGCCCTCTGCCCACGGCTGAGGGCTTGCTACTGACAGTATGGTGTCAGTAGGACAAATGCGCCGCCGCTATCGGCACAGCGCAAAATATGTGATACTTGTGCTCTTTTTCTCCAGTGATTAGCCAAAGTAGAGACTGATGGACAAGATAGACATTCGCGGTGCCAGAACCCACAATCTCAAGAACATCAATCTGACCATTCCCCGAGACAAACTCATTGTTATTACAGGCTTATCTGGCTCGGGCAAATCTTCTCTCGCCTTCGATACCCTCTACGCCGAAGGTCAGCGGCGCTATGTGGAATCCCTGTCGGCCTATGCCCGTCAATTTTTGAGTCTGATGGAAAAACCGGATGTGGATCATATCGAAGGTCTGAGCCCGGCTATCTCGATTGAACAGAAGTCCACTTCCCACAACCCGCGCTCTACCGTGGGAACCATTACCGAAATCTACGACTATCTCAGATTGCTGTTTGCCCGCGTGGGCGAGCCCCGCTGCCCGGTTCACGGCCAGCCGCTAGCGGCACAAACCGTCAGCCAGATGGTAGACAAGGTGCTGGAGCGCCCCGAAGGCGAGCGCCTGATGCTGTTGGCCCCCGTAGTGCAGGGCCGCAAGGGTGAGCATGTCAAATTACTGGAGAACCTGGCGGCCCAGGGCTATATTCGCGCCCGGATCGATGGCGAGGTGTGCGATCTTTCCGATCCACCGGCGCTGGATCTGCATGTAAAACACAATATCGATGTGGTGGTTGACCGCTTCAAGGTGCGCGAGGATCTGCAGCAGCGGCTGGCGGAATCTTTCGAAACCGCACTGGAGCTGTCCGGCGGTGTGGCCACTGTAGCCAGCATGGAGGAAGGCAGCAATGAAGAGTTGCTGTTCTCCGCCAACTTCGCCTGCCCTCACTGTGGTTACTCCATGGCCGAGTTGGAACCCAGGCTGTTTTCCTTCAACAACCCCGCGGGTGCCTGCCCGACCTGTGACGGCCTCGGGGTACAGCAGTTTTTCGATCCCGATCGGGTGATCACCAACGACGAGCTGTCGCTGGCCGGCGGCGCCATTCGTGGCTGGGACAGACGCAACTTCTACTATTTCCAGATGCTCACCTCACTGGCCGAGCATTACGGCTTCGATGTGGAAACCCCCTTTGGCGATCTCCCCGCCAAAGTGAAGAAGATAGTGCTCTATGGCTCAGGCAAAGAGAATGTCGCCTTCCGTTATATCAACGACCGCGGCGATGTAGTGGTTCGCAACCATCCATTCGAGGGGATCCTCAACAACATGGACAGACGCTACCGGGAGACAGAGTCCAACTCGGTGCGTGAAGAGCTGGCCAAATATATCAGCAACCAGGCCTGTTCCAGCTGTGGCGGCTCACGCCTGCGCGAAGAGGCCCGCAACGTATTTATCGGCAATATCAATCTGCCGGAGTTGACCACCTGGTCCATTGGCGAGGCCAGCGACTACTTCGCCACCCTGGGCTTTGAGGGGCAAAAGGCACAGATAGCCGAGAAGATCCTCAAGGAAGTGGGCGATCGCCTGGGCTTTTTGGTCAATGTCGGCCTCAACTACCTGAGTTTGTCTCGTTCGGCAGAAACCCTCTCAGGTGGCGAGGCGCAGCGGATCCGCCTGGCCAGCCAAATCGGCGCCGGTCTGGTCGGGGTGATGTATGTACTCGATGAGCCTTCGATTGGTTTGCATCAGCGCGACAACGAGCGCCTGCTCAACACCCTCACTCACCTGCGGGACTTGGGCAACACTGTGATTGTGGTCGAACACGATGAAGACGCCATCCGCATGGCGGATCATATTATCGATATCGGCCCCGGTGCCGGGGTTCACGGTGGTGAAGTGATCTGTGACGGCGACATCAACGCCATTATGGCCTGTGAAGAGTCTGTCACCGGTCAATATATGTCCGGCAAGAAAAAGATCACTGTGGCCGGAGGTCGGGTGCCCTGTGATCCCGGCAAGATGATCAAGCTGTTCGGTGCCAGCGGCAACAACCTCAAGCAGGTGGATCTGGAGATCCCTGTCGGGCTGCTGACCTGTGTCACCGGGGTATCCGGCTCAGGCAAGTCCACCCTGATCAACGACACCTTCTTCAAGATTGCCCATCGCATGCTCAACGGCGCCACCGCCGAAGAGCCGGCGCCCTATGAGCGTATCGAGGGCATGGAGCTGTGCGACAAGGTGGTGGATATAGATCAGAGCCCCATAGGCCGCACGCCGCGCTCTAACCCGGCCACCTATACCGGCATATTTACCCCAATCCGCGAGCTATTTTCGGCGACTCAGGAATCCCGTACCCGCGGCTATCAGCCGGGGCGTTTCTCCTTCAACGTCAAGGGCGGCCGCTGTGAGGCCTGTCAGGGTGACGGCCTTATTAAGGTAGAGATGCACTTCCTGCCGGATGTGTACGTGCCTTGCGATGTCTGTAAGGGCAAGCGCTACAACCGTGAAACGCTGGAAGTGAAGTACAAGGGCAAGAACATTCACGAAGTGCTGCAGATGACGGTCGAGGAAGCCCGTGTGTTCTTCGATGCGGTGCCGGCCATTGCCCGTAAACTGCAAACCCTGATGGATGTCGGTCTGTCTTATATACGTTTGGGCCAGAGCGCCACGACCCTTTCCGGCGGCGAGGCTCAGCGGGTCAAACTGGCTAAAGAGCTATCGAAGCGGGATACCGGCAAGACCCTCTATATTCTGGATGAACCCACCACAGGGCTGCACTTTGCCGATATCCAGCTGCTGCTGGATGTACTGCACAGACTCAAGTCCCAGGGCAACACCATAGTGGTGATTGAACACAATCTGGATGTGATCAAAACCGCTGACTGGATAGTGGATCTGGGGCCGGAAGGCGGTTCGGGTGGCGGCACCATTCTGGTGGCCGGTACCCCGGAGCAGGTAGCCGAGCATCCAGAGTCCCATACCGCCCGCTTCCTTAAACCTATGCTGTGAGGTGACTGTGACAGGCAACAGACTGCTGTTATTGGCCCTGGTTATCTGTATGGCGGGTTTATTGCTGGCAGCTTTTGATCCCTTGGTGGGCAACTGCAAACGCTATTTGGGTGAAGTAGTGCATTCCGGTCCGGACGGCACTACGGTTGCTCTGCCCGATGGCCGCACGGCGCTGGTTGAACCCAGTGCCCTGCCTCCGGCGACTCTGGTCACCATAGGCGCCAAGCGTCATTTGGTGTCGGGTATTGAGGTGTTCAAGCTCAAGGGCCGAGCGGAAACTGAGACACCTTCCGCCAGCCGCGGTGGCAACACCCCACCGCCCGGCTATCAGGGCGGCATGGCACAACTCGCCAAATAAGCAGGCAAACCCGTCTTGGGGAATGGTATAAACTGCAACATAGCTTGAGTTGATTGCCGTTGCCGGAGGCAGGATGCCGATGACACTCTTTATCCGCCCGCAGATGTGGGTACTCTCTATCCCTCCCCCGCTGTGGGCACTCTCTATCCGCCTGCCGCTGTGGGCACTCCTATTGATATTGCCGGCGCTTGCTGCCGGCTGCAGCAGCTCGCCCGAACGCTGTGGCGGTGAGATTCAACTGAGCTGGGCCGAGACGAAGCAGTTGCAACTGGATGTCGAAGTGCTGGCCTCGCCCAGGCTGCAAGGTCGGCGCAGCGGCACCCAAGGTGCGGCGCTCAGCCGTGAGTACCTCACGGAGCGCTTTGAACAGATCGGCCTGCAGCCACCCACTTCGGTATTTCCGCCCCTGGCCGAGACTCTGAGCGGCTTTCAACATTCATTCAACTATGTCGATGGCTTAGCCGACGCTCGGGGCATCAACCTGCTGGGCTGGCTGCCGGCTGCCCAGCCGACCACTGAGTGGCGCCTGCTGATTGCCCACTATGATCATCTGGGCGATCGCGGCCCGGGCTTTTATCCGGGTGCCGACGACAACGCCTCTGGCGTGGCGGCCTTGTTGGCCATAGCCCGAAGAGTCAAACAAGCGCCCAGTCGCTACAACCTGCTGTTTATTGCCAGTGACGCCGAAGAGCCGGGACTCTATGGCAGCAAGGCCTTGGTGAGCGCATTACAGCAGAGCGGTTTTGCCGAGCACATCTCGCTGGCGGTCAATCTGGATATGATAGGCAGGCCCGGGCTTCCTTATGCCATCTACCTCGAAGGCAGCCGCTATTTCCGCCACTATGATAACTTCAGCGCCGTACTGATGGCGGGCACAGGGCTGTGCATTCGCCCCAGTCATCCGCGCCCTATTGGTCGCAGCGTGCAGCGTACCGATTGGCTCAGGGCCTCGGATCATTATCCCTTCCACCAGGCTGGGATCCCCTGGCTCTATTTCGGCGTTCCCGCCCACGCCCAGTACCATACCCGTGACGACACGGCAGACAGACTGGATTATCCTTTCATCGGCGCCGTGGCCGAGGCGGCGGAACAGTTGCTGCGACTGCCAACTAAGCAGTTACAAAACCGATAGTTGGCCTACTATTTGCTTTAAATTTGCCATAAAAATTCCTTTAGCCGTGGAAAGAAGCAGATTTCGCTGTTATAATCTGGCGTTTTCGATGCGGGAAATCGACACGGGGTTGATTTTCTGTCTGTGAAACTTTCTGCGTCATCCGGACGCGTCCACAAGGCTACAACCCATGTCATCCAGTGAAAAAACTTTCCGAGAACTCGGCCTCTCCGAGGCGTTGCTGCGTGCTCTAGATGAGCTCGGCTACGAGAACCCGACCCCAATTCAAGCTGCGAGTATCGCCCCCCTGATGGCGGGCCAGGATATTCTCGGCCAGGCACAGACAGGTACGGGTAAAACCGGCGCCTTCGCTCTGCCTCTGCTTAATGCAACAGATCATAACCTCAACGCACCGCAAATTCTGGTGCTGGCACCAACCCGCGAACTGGCGGTACAGGTAGCTGAAGCTTTCTCAAGCTATGCCAAATTCATGAAAGGTTTCCATGTACTGCCTATCTATGGCGGTCAAAGCATGCACCAACAGCTGCAGGCGCTGCGTCGTGGCCCTCAGGTAGTTGTTGGTACTCCAGGCCGGGTCATGGACCATATGCGCCGTGGCACCCTCAAGCTCGATAGCCTCAAGGCTCTGGTGCTGGATGAAGCCGATGAAATGCTGAAAATGGGCTTTATCGACGATATCGAGTGGATCTTGGATCATACTCCGGCCGAGCGTCAACTGGCACTGTTCTCTGCCACCATGCCTGAGCAGATCAAGCGGGTTGCCAACAAGCACCTGAACAACCCTGCCACCATCAGCATTGCCGCCAGCCACACCACGGTTGACTCCATCGAGCAGCGTTTTGTACAGGTGTCTCAGCACAACAAACTGGAAGCCCTGGTACGTGTGCTCGAAGTGGAAAACACCGAAGGTATCATCATCTTTGTGCGTACCCGTAACTCCTGTGTGGAACTGGCCGAAAAGCTGGAAGCCCGCGGTTACGCCTCATCACCACTGCACGGTGATATGAACCAACAGGCCCGTGAGCGCGCCGTGGATCAACTCAAGTCCGGTAAGCTGGATATTTTGATTGCCACCGACGTTGCCGCCCGTGGTTTGGACGTTGAGCGTATCGGTCACGTGGTTAACTATGACATCCCTTACGATACAGAAGCCTATGTACACCGTATCGGTCGTACCGGCCGCGCCGGTCGTACCGGGATGGCGATTCTGTTTGTGACCCACAGAGAGATGCGCATGCTGCGCACCATTGAGCGTGCCACCAACAGCCGTATTTCCCCGATGAAGGTTCCAAGCCCCGAGACTGTGGCCGAGCGCCGTCTGTCACGCCTGGGCGAACAGGTTGCTGCCATCATAGCCAACGAAGAGCTGGACTTTATGAAAGGCGCCGTGGCTCAGCTGTGTCAGCAGTTGGAAGTGGACACAGATATTCTGGCTGCTGCACTGCTGCACCAGGTACAGCAAGAACGTCCGCTGCAGTTGCCTCCGATCCAGGAGCGTCAGCGTGACAGCCGTGATGAGCGCAGCGGCTCACGCGACGATCGTGGTTCACGGGAAGAGCGTGGTTCGCGCCGTCGTGACTCTCGTCCGGTTCCAGGCGATCTCGGCAAGGCCGATTCCCTGAAGGACAACCCGGATCTGCAAATGTGCCGTTACGTGCTGGATGTGGGTCGTGAACACGGTGTAGGTGTAGGCAATATCGTGGGTGCCATCGCCAATGAAGCCAGCATAGACAGCCGTTACATAGGCCAGATCCAGTTGTTCGATACCCTGACCACAGTCGATCTGCCCGCCGGCATGCCTAAAGACGTACTGGCACACCTGAAGAAAGTACGGGTATGTGGCAAACCTATCAATATCCGTGAAGCCGGCAGCCAGAGCTTCGAAGGTGAACAGCGCCCGGCTCGTCGCCCTCGCAAGCACTCTGGAGAGCGCCGTCCGGATCGTAAGCCCCGTCGTCGTGACGACCGCGGCTGATATCTGCCAATGAAAAACCACCCTCAAGGGTGGTTTTTTGTATCGGCTTCACGGTTAACAACAAAACATCAGCCGGATGCGGCTTCAACCCGGTTACGCCCCAATGTCTTGGCGCGATAAAGGGCCTCATCGGCTTGGGCAAACAGCTCTGATGGGGCATGATTCTGGTTTGGCAGGTGGCAGGCAACTCCCAGGCTCATACTTACCACAGCGGCCGCGTCAGAGTCTTTATGTTCCATCCCCAGCGCCAGCAGCGCCTCAATAAACCCTTGTAGCAAGTGTTTGACCTGAGCTTCATTCTTACCCGGAAACAGCGCTGCCAGCTCCTCACCGCCTATCCTGGCTGCTACCAGAGCACCATGAGACAAGAGATAGCGCCGCCACAACGCACCAACCTGCTGCAGGCAACGATCTCCCTGCTGATGGCCATATCTGTCGTTGTAACGCTTGAAAAAATCGATATCGCCGATCACCAGTGAGAAAGGCTCCCCTTCTTGCATGCTATGGAGCCAGTAATACTGGAATCTATCATCGAAATGGCGGCGATTGGACAGGCCTGTCAAATGATCCTGCTGCGACTGTTTCGCCAGTTGGGCATTGTCTTCCTTCAGGCGACTGGCCTCTGAGTGGCTGGCATTGAGCTCACGGATAAGCTGATCTCGGCTCACATACAGGAGTTTGCGCATGGTGAGTGGCGTGCGGATAAAGGCGCGCAAATTATTGCGAAACAGCCAATAAAACAGCAGTAAAGGCAAGCTGAAAGAGATGGCCAGCACCAGCTTTCCGCGCAGATTACTGATCATCAACTCAATCAGCTCAGGTGACAACCCAACCGCGATCAGCGGAAACACTACCCCATCGAGACAAAGCACCAGAATAAACACCAAGGTGTAGACTCCGGTCACGGCGGCCAAGGTCTTGAGCCATTTCTTGAGCCAGATAAACAGTTGCATCATCAGCAGAAATTGCAGGGCTATCATGGTACCGCCCAGCAACATCATCCACAACGAAACCCGAAACAGATCCGGGTTAAGATTGTTGAAGTTGACCATACTCGGGCTTTCCAACACCCATAGCAGGAACTCGAAACCGCAAAAGACAAATAGATTAACCGAGACCAGCAACCTGAGCAGATAGTGAAACACATACTCGCGCCGTTCGGTGATTAGCAGCATGACGGCCGTCACCATAAAGGCACCGTAAGCCATGTTGCCACCGGAAAGTGTCAGGCCATCGGCCAGGGGAAAAGTGTATACGCCGCCCAATACTCCGCCAATGAGCAGAATAATGGACAAGTAGCTATATAGACCTACCCTGCGCACCATGGGCGGCAAAGTTGCCAGATACAGCGGAGGAATTGAGAAGAGGAGGAGGTTGGCCAAATACGCCAAATACACTGAATTCACGCTGATTTGCAGTTCGCAGTTCCTTGCCCATTACGCTGAGGTCATTGTAGTAGACCTAGGTTAACATGCCTAACTTTTTGGAACTGTGGATTTTTCCTGCTTTAACTCCTGCAGGCAACGACTACAGATACAGCTATGGCGTGGGATATTCCGCAGCGCCAACTCCAGGTAGCTGAAGTCAGCCTGCATGCACCAGCAAAGCGCAGGATCTGTACCTGCCGCCATGGCGCATTGATTGGCTTGCCTGCAGACGGGGCACAGGGCGGCGGACTTATCTGTCATAAGGCCTCCCTGTCAGCGGGATGATTGATGCCATCCATCACGGGAGCATCCTTGAAGGCAAAGGGATCCAACTCGTCGATACACCCCAGATTAATGCCGTACTCTTGTGGGTTTGAGCGCCTTTGATGGTGAGTATAGATACCGCAGCGACTACAGAAATAGTGTTTGGCGGTATGGGTATTGAACTGATAACAGCTGAGCAGCTCTGCGCCGCTCACCAGCTTGAGATTGGCCAAGGACACAGAAGCTACCGGTGCGCCGCGGCGGCGACACATGGAGCAATCACAACGGCGAACATTGTTGACTCCCTTGGGAAAAGTGAGCGCCAACTGAACCCCGCCACAATGGCAACGGGCAATATAGTGAGTCTGAGTCATGACAATCCCTGTAATCCTGATTTATCGGGCAAGCTTATGCTGAAAATTCAAGCGAAACGGCATACGGCTTATTTCATCTTGCCCCAGGGAAAAACGCTTGCCAATAGACAGAAGCTGAACTGCCAAGCTAAATAATTCTCCATTCAGACATTCATTCTATGCTTATCCTCCTGCCAATGGGTAAGCATTTCACCCGATATTGTTGCAGTAAATTGCCACTATTCCAGGTGCCATAATGGAACATTCAGCTTCGAGCTCCTGAGGCTGCAGAGCTCAAACCCATGCCTGAACCGATAATGTTGATAATGGTTGCTCTATTGATAATGGCGCTATCAGGCGGCTTACCGCCCCTATGGCACCGAGGATTTGTCATCAACGCCGAGGGGGTGCCAACGAATGTTTCTGATAGCGAACAAATCGCATACTATCGGAGCGAAACAACCAATCTCATTGATTAGCTGAGTTTTTAATTTATTTTTAAGGAAGCATTTTTCGCTCATAACCCTATGGATCCCATGCCACAAAGTAGGTAGACTGGCCCCGGTTTACCTCCTTGGAAACAAACCAAGGGATATGATTTGGGGGCGTAAATCGGTTGCTTGAGTGGCCAGTACGCGCTCTCCTCAACTTATAGAGAAGGAAATAATGGGTTTACAAGAAAAGCAATGGAAGCGCTCTATCGAAGAGCAGTATGTGGTTGAGTTCAAGCAGGACATAAAGAGCATTCTGGATGCCGACCTGGACGTAACCTTTGACTGGGATAGCTTCGACAGCGCCAAAGAGATCATGTACGTGCCCACCTATGCACTGGATCGTGTCAAATCCGCGTTCAGAGAACTCGCCAACGACCAGGATGCCAAGGAAGAGATTGTTGCGCAGATCAAGACCCTGCATATCAAGAACATCAACGACAATGCCGAAGAAGCCAAGAACATGCGTATCGGCGATGGCGTTTTCGCACTCGAAGTCGGTTTCGGCGGCAACCACGCCTGTGTCTTTAACGACACAGCTATCCGCCAGTACCTGGAAAATAACCTCTGATCATCTAAGCAGAGTATGATGCCTGGGCTCATCTCCGTTTGAGCCCATCAGTATCCAAGGCCGGTCATCCCCCTGAGACCGGCCTTTCTATTTCTTTCTATGCCCTCTCGGCTATTCAATGCCTGTCCTCTCATCGGTCTATAGCCAGCAGAGCTGCAATCCCTACTCCTTGCAGCCAGGTATAAAAAAGCGCGCCTATGGGCGCGCTGAATAGATTAAGGCTCTGAGCTTACTGCTTCTTGGGGAAGACTGGATAAGCCTCTTTGCCCAGCAAGATACCCTTTACTTCTTTACCATAGTAACCGGCATGCTTGTGATACTTGCCTTGGGTTTCCTCGAGCTTTCCTTTGAAGCGGGGATCCTGAGGACGCTCATGGGAGTTGATATAGGCGGCCACATCCCAGGCTTGCTGAGTGGTTAGCTGCATACTCTTGCCCAGTGGCATATTCTCGTGAATAAAGAAGGCTGCCGTGTTAACCCTGTGCATTCCGGCGCCCCAGTTAAAGCTCTGAGGCCCCCAAAGAGGTGGCAAGGCATATACACCGGCTATCGCCTGACCTTGGCCATCGGCACCATGACATGCCTGACAATGGGCCTGATAAACCTGCTCACCACGGGCAGGGTCATAGGCCTGCTCAGGTTTGGGGATTGAAGGGTAACCCCGGCCCGGCAGATTGGCGCGTTGCTCTACCGTCAATTGCTGCTTAATGGCTTCAGGAATAGGGAAGTCTTCCCGTTTGCCGCCCTTGATAAGCTCGGCATCGGCCAGTTCAGGCACTTCGCCTTTGACGCCGTATTGATCCATCAAGCCACCTACCCCAAGCCAATAGGCATAGGCAGACAAGGCCACCAACTCAGGGCTGCCGCTCTTTGGCGCCTTGCCGTTCATTGAATAGGTAAAACAGCCCTGGATACGCTCTTCGAAGCTGTTGACCTTATCATTCTTCTTCCGATAAGCAGGATAAGCAAAATAGGCACCCCAGATAGGAGAAGCGTTGGGCTTACGGCCGGCATCCATGTGGCAGTTGACACAGTTCAGCTCATTGCCGACGTATTTATCCCGCAGTTGCTGAGTATTGACGAACAGCTGATAGCCCTTGCGCACCTTGTCACCAAAGGCACCGGCCGGAATGGTATCCAGCGGTCTGGGGATAAGATATTCCTGTCCCTCCACCTTGGGAGAAGAAGGCAATTGCGCCTGGCGATCGGGAAGATTCTCGGCCTGGGCCTGAGCTGTCATTGCGGCCACAGCACCCATGATAAACAGAGTAGATTTTTTCATGCTGCGTCCTTACTTGAGATTGGCAAAATAACTGGCGATGGCGTCGATTTCGGCGCTGCTGAGCTGTTTGGCAACATGCTCCATCATGCCATCGACATCACCTTTACGGCTGCCATCCTGCCAGGCGTGCAGTTGAGTCTTGATGTAGCTGGCTTGCTGACCGGCAAGCCTTGGAAAAGTGCCGCCACCCAGGCCTGACGGGCCATGACATGTTACACAGGCGGGTAGGTTCCTGGTCCAATCGCCCTGGTACACCAGTTTTTCAGTCGGATCGGCAAATACCACTTGCTCACCTCTGAGCTTGGGTTTGACCTCGGCAACGCTCTGGGCAGAGAAGTAATCCGCCACCTGGCCGATAACCTCATCACCCTGCAGAGTCATTGCCATCGGCATCATAGTGGCGTTTTGGCGGGTTCCTGCCTGGAACAGCTTGATCTGTTGTTGAATATATTGGCTGGAAAGTCCGGCGAGCCTTGGGCCCAGCGGCTCTACGCCCTGTCCCTGAGGGCCGTGGCAACTGCCACAAAGCGCGGCCTGTGGTGGCATAGCCGGTTGTGCTGCCATGGCTGTCCCTATGGACTGAGCCAACAGCAGCAGGCCACCTGCGGCGAGCGTGATTGATTTCATCTGTTATCCCCCATTATGAGTAAGGGCTATAGCATAGATCCAAATCACATATATGAGAAGTTTGCGATAAATATCAAAAAACCAGGACGACCGGGCACAATCCAGATGCCATAAGGTTTGCAGCTCAAATAAATCCCAACCTTTGAAATATTTGCTTACGATTTGAGTTTTATAAAAAACCCTTTTCTAACAATGTATTGGATAACGATTCTCGTTTAGAGGTAATTACTCTCCAAAGCGGGTCGCCTCAAAACTGTTGAGAAAATGATGTAACAGGTAACAGGCCAGTAAAGTACCGACTATGGCCACCAGAATGCTGCTCACCCGATACAGGGCACTGAAGATCAGATCATTCCCCGGAGTCAGGTATTGGCCGAACAGTATTCCCAAGGTGGTCATGGCTCCAAAGCCCACCGCCGAGCCGCTGGCCTCTTTGACATGGGCCTGGGCAAACAACAGGGTACCGAACCAGAGCATGGGTACGACCAACAAAAGCACACCGGACCAATCATACAGAAACAGCTGCACCGCCATCCCGTATACCACCCCGAGTACAGTACCCATTGCCCGTTTGCGGGCATAATCGAGAGCCCCATTCCAATGCATGGGGAACAGCAACAGCAAGGTGGTTGCCTGAGCCGACATGGAGTCGCGCAGATCAAAAGCCTGGAATATCAGAAAGGACAGGGTTGCAACACTGGCCCCCATCAGCGCTTCATGGCGCATTCTGTGGGGCTGCTTGGGCCCGGGCACATAAGCGCTGCGAGGTTCAACATCCGGGATCAGCACTGTCATCAAATAAGCTATCAGCACAGACAGTACACTGGCCCAAAAGTTACCGAAGATGAGATCGTTAAGATCGGTATCCGGATAGCTGGCAAAATGCAGCATGATGCTGAGGCTGATCACCCCATTGGCACCAAATAGAAACAGAGCGCCACGGGACATACAGGCAAAGCGATACAAAAACAGCACAAAGACAATCAAGGTCATCAGTGCCGGATGGCTGCCAAGCAAACCGCCTATGATGCCAACCTCAATCCCACAGATGGCCGCAGCGGCCAGCAACTGACGCGCCGCATGGCCGTTCATCACAGGTACCAGTCCCAGCAACAACATGGGAGTGACAGTGTAAAACACCCCGTAATTCCAATTCATCAGCTTACAGATCAGAAAGCCCAGGCTGGCGCCGGTGGCTATGCGCAGGCACTGGCGCAGCTCATTCTGAGTCAAGGGGTGGTGACGCAGGATCATCGGCCACCTCAATAGATATAGTGCAGCAGGCTGATTGCCTTGATCTGCAGCTTGGCCATGAAACGGTAGAAACTGTTGTCCGGCAGTAGTTGTACGGTAGCACGGGAGCCGGCGGCCAACATGGGGTGTTCTTCACCCAGGAGTTCAAAGTGCAAACGCAGACGCTGGGCATCCCGCACCCAACGATCCGACTCGGTCGGTGTCGCCAACATGCCGTTGGCGTCGAATTGTCCGGCGCTGACACCGGCATCGCGGCTGCTGACCCTGGCGGGGTAGAGTCTGCCTGGCTCGGCATCGAACGCCACCCAGGCTTCAGTTCCAGGTTCGACCCCCCTGAGGGTTTTCTCGCGAAAATCGGCAATGATATCCAGCTGTTCCGACACCAGGGCCAATACAGGTTGGCCCTTGTTGGCCATGCTGCCACTGGCCAGTTGCAGATTGGTCACTATGCCTTCGTTTTCTGCCAGCACCTTGGTGTAACTCAGATCCAATTCCGCCTGAGCCAAACGGCTGCGGGCCTGGCGCAACTTGAGATTCTCTGTCCCGGCTGTTCCCCGGGAAACCTTGAGTTTGGCCAACTGCGCCTTGGAGGCTGCCAACTTGGCTAGCGCCGAACTGGCATCGGTATCTGCCTGATCCTTGAGTTGGCGTGACACACCATTGCTGGCATAGAGTGCATCCAGGCGCCTGGCCTCACGTTGTTTCTGTTGCAACATGGCCTCATTGGCGCTGACATCGGCTCTGGCAGCCTCTATGGCGGCATCCAGCTCGGCGTTATCCTGCATCGCTTGCTCCAGCGCCAATTTGGCTTGCTCAAGCGCGAGCTCAAAGGGGGCCGGATCTATGGCGAAGAGCAACTGACCGGCCTCTACATGTTGATTGTTGGCCACGGCCACAGATTGCACCGGGCCGCTCACTTGAGGAGCTATCTTGACCACAGTGCGGGTCGCCATCGCCTGCGGCGTCAGCGGCATCTCCAGATCCGCCAACATGAAATAGGCAAAGACCAGCACAAAGCCTGCCATGGAAATTTTAACGAGTCTGGCAAATTGTTGATCTGGCGTCATAAAGTCTCTCTCACTTATCTTGTTCTTGCTGCAGCTGATGTTGGGCGTTATCGCAAATCCTGGTAATCACGGCTTCAAAATGGGCCAGCTCATCCGGATCTATACCCACCAGCAGCTTGGCCCTCACCTGGATGATTCTGGCTTCCATGGAGCGAATGACCTCCTCTCCTTGGGCCGTCATGGAAACGATGCGAGCCCTTTTGTCGTGCTCGCAGCTGTGGCGGGTGATCAACCCCTGCTGCTCCAACTGCCCCAGAGTACGCATCAAAGAAGGCAGCTCTATCTCCAGAGACTCGGCCAGCTGCTTCTGACTGATGTGGTCGCCCATGCGTCTCAGCTTCCACAGCGCGGTCCAGCGAGGATGGGTCAATCCCAGAGGCGCCAACTCGTTATCGGCGACCATGCGCCACAACCTGTGTAAACGCCCCAAGCGCTCTCCCAGAGAAGTCTCGGTCAGCTGTTCTATATATCTGTGCATCTTGATTAACTGATTAATTAGCAGGCTAAGTATTTTATTTATTTAGCCTGCTAAGTAAATAGCCGATCGAAAATAAACCCGATCTGCCTCGCACATCTGTTCAGTAAGTAAACGGATCGGGACAAAAATTTGTCATACGTCGCAATCAGTTAACACAAGGGCCACTATAATTTTCCAACCTTGTTTGACCCGGTGAAGGTACAATGAGCCCAGCGCAAGGTCGGTGGCTATTACAAGGCTATTGAGATCCTGCGCCCTCGTTTTAATCACTCCCATGCCTGGAGGCTAACTTGTTCTCACATTTGAAAATCGGCACTCGAATCGTGCTGGGGATCTGCGCCGTGCTTATCGCCATGATGAGCTTTATCATGCCCTTGGTACTGTCGGAATTTTCCGGCCAAATTGACAATGCCGAGCAGCGTGAACTGCATAAGCTGTATCAAACTGCGATTGCTGAAATTGACTCTTCAGGCAGATTGGCCGAGGCGCTGGCCACAGTGGTGGCCAACACCCCGGAAATGCAGCAGGAATTCGCCTTCGGTGACAGGGATTCACTCAACAACCGCAGCCAACAACTGTTTGTCCCGTTGAAGCGGGATTTTGCCGTGCAGCAGTTTCAGTTCCATCTGCCACCGGCCACCTCCTTCCTCAGGGTACATAAGCCGGAAAAGTTCGGTGACGATCTCTCTGGGTTTCGCCAAACCGTAGTGAAAACCAACAACAGCAAGCAGCCGATAATGGGGCTCGAGAAGGGTGTGGCCGGCCTCGGGATCCGTGGCCTGGCTCCAATGACCTATCAGGGACAACACACAGGTTCGGTTGAGTTTGGCATGTCATTTGGCCAGCCTTTCTTCGATGCCTTCAAACAGAATTACCAGGCCGAAATTGCCCTGCTTACACCTGACAGCAGCGGTTACCGCCGTTTTGGCGGAACCTTTGAAACCGCGGCTTTCAAAGACACGGCGCTGCTGCAGAAAGTACAACAGGGAAAAGCTGACAAGTCTCTGATAAGTCTGAATAACAATAGTCATGTCCTCTACCTGCATCAGGTGACTGACTTTTCCGATAATCCCATTGGCGTACTGGCGATCGCCATGGATCGCAGCCACTCGGAAGCCAGCCTCTGGTATATCAAACTCAAGTTGGTAGCCATTGGTGCCATAGCGCTGTTGGCGGGCGCCGTTATCGCCTTCTTTATCGCCCGCAGCATCACCCGCCCTATAGCGCAAACCACCAGCGCCATGGAAGATATCGCTCAAGGGGAAGGCGACCTGACCAAGCGTATCGAAGTGAGCAGCAAGGATGAAATTGCCGATCTGGCGCGGGCATTCAATCTGTTTGTCGCCAAAATCCAGCAAACTATTCAGCAGGTGACTCAAGCCACGGACTCACTGGCAACCTCAGCCGAAGAGATGTCCGGCATCACCAGTGACAGCCGCCACAGCGCCGAGCAGCAGCAAAGGGAAACCGAACAAGTGGCTACCGCCATGAACGAGATGGCTGCCACGGTTCAGGAGGTCGCCCAAAATGCCACTGTTGCCGCCGACTCGGCAGAGCAAGCCGATGCCGCCACAGATTCGGGTAAACAGGTGGTCAACAGTGTGGTTGAGCTGATGGCCGGGCTGGAGTCAGAGATCCGCGGCGCCGCGGCAGCTATCGACAAGCTAGAGCAGGACAGTCAGGCGATAGACTCAGTGTTGGAAGTGATCCGCAATATTGCCGATCAGACCAATTTGCTGGCACTCAATGCCGCCATTGAAGCAGCCAGGGCCGGCGAACAGGGACGGGGCTTTGCCGTGGTGGCCGATGAAGTACGCACCCTGGCGAGCCGCACTCAGGCATCAACAACCGAAATTCAGCAGATGATTGAAACCCTGCAACAAGGGGCGCAGTCAGCCGTCGGTGTGATGCAGAGCAGTAATCAAACCATGGATAAGTGTGTTGCCGAAGTGCAAAACGCCGATGCGGCTCTCAATGAGATCCGCGCCGCGGTTTCCGCCATCACCCAGATGAATATCCAGATAGCCAGCGCCGCCAATGAGCAGTGCGCTGTCTCGGCCGAGATAAATCGCAATCTCAACAATATCAATGATGGCGTGGCTCAGGGCAGTGAAAGCGCCGCCCAGATAGCCGTCGCCGGTGAAGAGCTGGCGCAGCTGTCGGTACGCCTCAAGCAGTTGGTCAGCCAATTCAAGGTTTAACTCACTAAAGACAAGCCCACCGATTGGTGGGCTTCCTTTTATCAAAGGTTCACTGAGAGGCCATCACTTGCCTGGACGCACCCCCAGAGTATGGCAGATAGCATAGGTGAGCTCGGCGCGGTTCAGGGTATAGAAGTGGAAATCTTTCACCCCTTCACGGGAAAGCACCTTGACCATGTCGATGGCCACGTTGGCGCCCACCAACGCCCGGGTACCGGGATCGTTATCCAAACCTTCAAACTGGCGGTGCAGCCATCCCGGCAAAGACACATTGGTCATGGCGGCGAAACGCTTGAGCTGGTTGAAGTTGCCCACAGGC
Organism: Shewanella sp. 38A_GOM-205m; assembly: GCF_000518445.1. Classification (NCBI taxonomy): domain Bacteria; kingdom Pseudomonadati; phylum Pseudomonadota; class Gammaproteobacteria; order Alteromonadales; family Shewanellaceae; genus Shewanella; species Shewanella sp. 38A_GOM-205m. The sequence goes on from NZ_JADP01000020.1 coordinate 54,732, forward strand.
AATATTCCGGGAACAATTTCCACATCAATGCCGGCGGCCACACAACGGTCGCGGAACCTGAGATAAGACTCCACATCGAAGAAAAACTGGGTGATGGCACGGCTGGCACCGGCCTCAATCTTGCGCTTCAGGTTGATAAGGTCAGCCTGGGCATTGGCCGCATCCGGGTGCACCTCAGGATAGGCTGCCACCGAAATATCAAAGTCGGCAACCGAGCGCAGCAAACGCACCAAATCTGAGGCAAAACGTGTCGGCTTGGAACTGCCTTCCGGCAGATCGCCCCGCAGCGCCACTATGTTGCGAATGCCGCTGTTCCAGTAGTGTCGCGCCAACTCCAGTAACTCTTCATCACTGGCATCCACCAGCGTCAGATGCGGCGCCGCCACCAGCTCGGTTTCCTGCTGGATCCGCTCGATCACGCTGTGAGTGCGATCCCGCACTCCTGAGTTGGCACCATAGGTGACGGAAACAAACTTGGGATTCAGTGGCTCCAGGCGCTGAATTGAGTTCCACAGCAAGGTTTCCATCTCAGGCGTTGAGGGCGGAAAGAACTCGAAAGAAACATTGATGTCGCCGTTGAGCTCGGACAAGCTCTGGTTCAGCGAGTGCGCATGTTGTGCGTGATGAAAAGCCATTGAAAATTCCCTCAACTGTCTATCTGGACGTTTGGACGTCTATATGTCCACATACTAGAGAAACTGTCATTGAAGTCAAGCCCTAAGATGGCTTCAAAGATGTATTTATCTTAATCAGTATAAAAGCCGCTAATGAGCGTTTCTGCAAAGCCTCGGCTTTACACCTGGAGAGAGCTTCCACACAAGTTATCCTGTGCCTGGAAAATAGGCGTATCTCTGCAGATATATAAGCAATTTCAAGCAACGCTATGATTGCAGAATTGCACCAATTCCCCCTTCGGAGCCGCCGCTGGGGTTGTTGCAAATTAGCGTAGCCGAGACAGGGATGTCGAGGCTCGAAGGTCGAGCAAGGCGAATGTTGCGAAGCAACTAGTTCATGAGCGCGAGCCAAGGAAGGCGAGCTGGCCCTTATGCATGGATGCATTTGGCGAGTCCTGAGTGTAGCCAATTTGCTTCATAAGCCAGCGGGGATTTCGGCTACGTCGGGGGTGTCCTTGGGGATGCAAGGGGCTTTGGACAAGCAAAGCCCCTTGCCCGGTGTGGTGTGGAACACCACGACTTTACGCCGCTGGCACAGCGGCTAGCATGGCTTTAAGCCAAAGCTCACCAATGAACTTGATCTCAGCTTCCAGCTAAACCGCAAGCCCGTCACCCGCGGTGCGGATAGACTGAAAGCCCGAATACAGTGAAGGACAGCACGTCCGAGAACGGCCACTCACACAGGCTTTTCCTAGCCAAGAGCCCACCAGCTTCAAATATGACGCTAATACCAGCCCTACTCCTGCAGCAGATCGCGACAGATCTGCACCAGATCCGACTGTACTGCCGCGGCAGTCACTTCCCTGCCGGCACCTGGGCCGCGAATGATCAGCGGATTACCCTGGTAGAAGGCCGAGCGGATGACAAACACATTATCTCCCGGGGTCAGATTGGCGTATGGATGCTGACGCTCGACCCATTGCAGAGAGACTTCGGCATTAACCTGGCCATCTTGCTGCTCCAATGAAGCCACATAGCGCAGCACCTTGTTTTGCTCGGCCGCGGCAGCAAACTGCTGCGCGAGAGCGGCATCCAATTCGGGGATCCGCTGCAAGAACTCATCCAGCGGAATGTCGGCCAGCGCCTCAGGCACCAGAGAGCTTAAGCGAATATCTTCAAGCTCCAGTTCCAGACCTATTTCTCGAGCCAAAATCAACAGCTTGCGCTGCATGTCACGCCCGGAAAGATCGTCCCTGGGATCCGGCTCAGTGATCCCCAGCTCTTTGGCCTGCAGCACCAGCTCGGAGAAAGGTTTGATGCCATCGAAATGCTCAAACAGCCAGCAGAGCGTGCCGGAGAAGATACCGCCGACAGCCTCTACCCTGTCGCCGCTGTTGTGCAAATCATTGAGCGCGTGCTGCACCGGCAGCCCGGCGCCGCAACTGGCGTTGTAACGCCAGAACAGTCGGCGGTTACCCAACTGCTGTTTCAGCTCGCGGTAGAAAGGCAATGGCCCGGAGCCGGCCAACTTGTTGGCACTGACCATATGAATTCCACGGGCAAAAAACTCAGGATACTGTAGTGTCAGTCCGGCGCTGGCACTGATATCCAGCGCCACCAGTTCATCGGCTTGCAGCAACGCAAGCTGTTCGAACAGATGTTCATACTGCCAAGGGGTGGCTTCGGCTTCAAACCTTGCCTGCCAGTCATCTCCAAAGATCCCTTCATTGCAGATCCAGGCACGGCTCGAACTCGCCAAGCCCAGGAGTTCAACACTGGCCTCCAGCTCACGTTTGAGGCCGTCGCGGGCTCGGCCGAACAACTCCACCCAGGCTTCGCCTATGTTACCCACCCCCAGCAGAATAACGCCTATGCGTTTGCGGGGGCCGGCGCAGCGCCTGTGCACCTTCTGGGTCAGCAGGTTCACCTGCGATTTGGGCACCAGGGTGACCAGGCTGAGTTGGTCCTGATACAGAGGCCGCGCTTCACGGCTCAGCAAGCGGGCAAAGCTGCGGCGATAACTGCCGGCGCCACTGCTTACCAGGGCTACCAGCCCAAGCTCTCTGTCCTCGGTAATGCTTTGAATTTTGAGCTCGGATGTCTGCGCTTCCAGTAACTGCCAGACTTGGCGGGATAATTCGGGAGTATAGGCCAGCTCAAGTTTGTGTTGCCCCTGAGACCAGTAGGCCAGCGGGTTCAAACCCGCCTCATTGAGCGCATCAAGCGTCTGAGTCTGAGCCTGGGTGCCATTGAACTCCAGGCTCAAGAGGGACACCTGATTGAGATTGGTCACCACAGGAGCGCTTGCGGCATCACTCTTGGGGGCTATCAGGGTAAAGTCGGTATGCGAGGCGTAGCTCGAACGCACCGCCAGGCTGACCTCGGTATCAAACAGCGGCTGCAGGGTACGACAATGCAGTACCGGGGAGCCGAGCCGCGCCAGGCGGTCGGCCTCAGCCAGCGACATACTGCTCAGCAGCCTGGCATCGGCAATCTTGTTGGGATCGGCATTGAACACCCCTTCGACATCTGTCCAGATAGTCACCCTGTCGATATCGGCCAGGCTGGCTATAAGAGTGGCACTGAAGTCGGAGCCGTTGCGACCGAGCAGCAGAGTTTCGCCTTGGCTATTGGCGCAGATAAAGCCGGTGATCACCAGGCGCTCATCGGGATGCTCGGCCAGCAGTCGCTGTACCCTTTCACGGGATTCATCGAGGCGAATCCTGGGTACTGCGCCCTCATCGGCAATCAACAAACTGCGGGCATCCACATGGGAAGCGGCGACACCTGACTCCCTCAGTAGCGCCGCCATCAGTCTGGCCGACCAGCGTTCACCGAAACCCACCACCTGATTGCATTGGTATTCGCTGAGTTCAGGCAAGGACAACAAACTGGCCAGTTGCGCCTTATCTGTAGACAGACGCTCCCGCAGTTGACGTGCCTGTTCATTGCCCAGCAGCTGTTCAATCAGATTCTGCTGATAACCGACAAGCACCTGCAGCTCTTCCTGCCACAGAGCGCCGGATTCCTTCAGGTTCAGCAGTTTATAGAGAAAATTGGTACTCTTGCCGGCGGCGGAAACCACTACAAGATCATCTGCATGACCATGGGTCAGCAAAATATGGGCGACCCGTCGGTAGCAATCGGCATCGGCGAGACTGGAACCGCCAAACTTATGTAGGTGACAACGTGCCATCTCAAGCTCCTTCAATTCAACAGTTTGCGGCTGCAGCCAATCCGGCGGCGATATCATCCAGCAGATCCCGGCCATCTTCTATGCCCACAGACAAGCGGATAAGCGTGTCTTTAATGCCGGCTTCGGCGCGAGCATCACACGCCATGGCTCTGTGGGTCATGGTGGCGGGCACGGCCACCAGGCTCTCAACCCCTCCCAGGCTCTCGGCCACGGAAAACAGCCTGAGCGCGCCGAGGAAGGCAACCACCTGCGCCTCATCACCCTTGAGCTCAAAACTCAGCATAGCGCCAAAGCCACTCTGCTGCCTGGCGGCAATCTCATGACCTGGGTGGCTCTTAAGCCCCGGATAGTAAACTTTGTCTACCACGGGACTCTGGCTTAGCAGCGCCACTATGCGCTCGGCATTGGCCTGATGCTCGCGGATCCTCAGCGCCAGAGTACGCAGGCCACGCAGGGTCAGGTAGCTGTCGAAGGCGCCACTGCTCAGCCCGAGCGTGTTGGACCACCAGTGCAGCTGCTCTGCCAGTTCAGGATCTTTGGCAATCACGGCGCCGCCCACCACATCGCTGTGGCCATTGATGTATTTAGTGGTCGAGTGCACCACTATATCGGCCCCCAACAGTAAAGGCTGTTGCAGCGCCGGCGATAAAAAAGTGTTGTCGACCACCACCAATGCGCCCAGCTGGTGGGCCGCCTCGGCAATAGCGGCAATATCCACTACCCGCAGCAGCGGATTGGACGGCGTCTCGAGCCACACCATGCGCGGCTTTTGCGCCAGGGCAGCGGCGAGTGCTTGCGGGTCGGTTTGATCCAAAACCTGCAAGCGAAACTGGCCCTTGGCAGCCAGATTGGTGAACAGCCTATAGCTACCGCCATAACAGTCATGGGGCACCAACAAGAGGTCATCCGGCCCCAGCAGGTTGACCACCAGAGTAATGGCCGCCATGCCGGTCGCTGTGATTGCCGCACTGCAGCCCTGTTCCAGCTCCCCCAAGGCATCCCCCAGAATGGAGCGGGTAGGATTACCCGAGCGGCTATAATCAAAGGCTCTTGGCTGAGTGTGGCCATCAAAGGCATAGTTGGTCGACAGATAGATGGGTGGCACCACGGCCCCGTGCTGGCTGTCTGATTCGATGCCCTGCCGGACCGCTGTGGTTGCTAATCGCCGCTCTGTCATAATCGACTCCTGAATGCTGAGGTTCGACACCATAAAGATGTCTGGACGTCTAAATCTAACCAATGACCATCCAGCCGTCAATAGGCATCAAGACGTTTGGACGTCCAAATGTATGGATTTCTGTTCATATTGCACAGATTTTGCAGGCAATCATTTGACTGTATCCTGTAAGGGTTTAAAATCTGCTGCGAATTAGTGAGATCACAGGTGAATCAATGACTGAATGGAATGGCGAATACATCAGCCCTTATGCCGAACACGGCAAGAAGAACGAGCAAGTGAAAAAAATCACTGTCTCTATTCCGTTGAAGGTGCTGAAAGTATTGACCGATGAGCGCACCCGGCGCCAGGTAAACAACCTGCGGCACGCCACAAACAGCGAACTGCTGTGCGAAGCCTTCCTGCATGCCTATACCGGCCAGCCACTGCCCAACGATGGGGATTTGTCCAAAGACAAACCCGACAGCATCCCGGAAGAGGCCAAGCGCATGATGGATGCCATGGGCATAGAATGGGAAGACATGGAGTAAGTGTGTTGTCCCTCAGAATTACCTTATAGTTGAACAAGGATCGCGGTGCGATCCTTGTCTTTTTTGGGGCTTGCGAATGTTGTCACTGATAGATCCCGTCACCCTGCTACTGGCGTCCCTGATCATATTTACCGGCGCCCTGACCCAGTCGTTGATAGGCTTTGGCTTGGCCGTGGTGGCCACACCTTTGCTGTATATCGTCGATCCGGAACTGGTTCCTGCCCCGGTTATCGCCATGGGTTTTTCCATCGCCCTGCTGACACTGGTACGCGAGCGTGGCCACCTGGAATTCAACGGCCTGCAATATGCCTTGTTGGGAAGGCTTCCCGGCGGCCTGATTGGCGCCACCCTGCTGTTGCTGGCGCCGCAGCCTATTCTGGGCTTGACCATAGCCTTGATTGTGGCCGTAGCCGTATTCCTCAGCCTTAGAAAGTACAGCATCAAGATCAACCGCCTCAGCCTGTTTATTGCCGGGATATTTTCCGGGATCTTCGGTACCGTGGCCGCCATAGGCGGACCGCCGATGGCCCTGCTGCTGGCGGGTAAGGATGCCAGTCAGTTCCGCGCAGCGCTGTCGGCCTTCTTCATCTTCAGCTCATTGATAGCCTTGATTATTCTCGGCTGTTTTGGCCTCTTGACCTTGAGACACCTATGGCTTTCGCTGTTGCTGCTGCCTTCGGTATTTCTCGGTTTTCTGGTGGCTAGCCGCTTGGTGGGCCGGGTGGATAAAGAGAAGACCCGAGTCCTGACGCTGGCGCTGTGCGCGCTGAGCGCCCTGTTGCTGACCATCAAATCAAGCCTGGCGCTCATCAACGGTTAATTTTAGAAGTGATAGCTGGTTTGCAGTACGCCGCCTATGGCGTCATCGCTGCCGAACATGCCGGTGAGATCCAGCCGGAAACTGTTGCCTATGGCGAACCCTGTCCCGAGTGAATAAAGATCGGCGGTGTGATCATTGAGATCCTGGCGATAACCGAGCCGTAAAGCAACCCAGTCAGCAGGCCGGTATTCACCGCCCAAACGCCAATAGCGGCTGCCCTCAAGCTCGGCAAACTTGTCGTTGTCGGTAAGATCCAAGTCGCTGCTGAGTGAAAAGGCCGCCCAGTCATAGGCCACCCCTGCGGTAACCATAGGTTTCACCTGATAGGTAAGCTGCACGCCGCCGGCCTCTATGCTGCTTAAGTCCCGCTCGATAAGATTACGACCACTGACACCGATAACCAAACCATCCAATGGCTGGAATGCCAGACCGATATCCAGGTTAAAGCCTGTGTCATCGCTTCGATAATCATCATCGTTGAAATCATCGGCATCGAAGTTATTGGCGCTGACAGCATAATTAAAACTGTCCAACCGTTGCAGCTTGGGGGTGACTCCCACTGTCACCGGCATATTGACGATAGATAGCGGATAGCTCACGGCAACCCCGAGCTCGGAAACCGCCCCGGCCACCACTCGCCCCTGGGAGGTTAAATCTTGGATTTCCGGCGGATTATTGGGGTCCAAATTATCCAGGGCATCAATATCCGCGGCAGCGATTTCGGCTATTCCCAAGGCATCGAGATAACTCTTGAATACAAAGGCATAATTAAAACCATCCGAGGGCATGACCAAAGCCATATTGATACCGGCGCTGACATAGGCGCTGTTGCCCTGCAGCGATTGCAAGTCACCACTGAGGCGCTTTCGGTAGTCATCGATAGCCGCTGTGTCGGCGGCGTCTATGGCATTGACCAGGGCGTCATAGTTATCCTGCAGGGCGTCAAACTTGTCGATCATCTGATCTTTATCGGCGCCATCGGCGCCTATGGTTGGAATGAGTAAACTGAAGTCATTGCTGCGGCGCGAAGGCAAAGCCAGCAGCGCCGGATTGGAAAAGGCCGCCGCCTCACGATTACCGGCCGCCACGGCAACGCCGCCCATGGCATCGGCGCGGGCCTCATAAACATCCTGCCCAGCCAGCGCCAGCGTGCTGGCAAACCCCGTCATAAGCAGTGTCAAAAGACTCAGTTTCATCCCATCACCCTCTTGCTTTTATCTGTAACCTGGCACAGCGGTTACCTGGGTTAAAGATAGTCCAAATCTCGATGAAACTATGGCATCAAACACAAAAAAGCCCGTACCAAATGATACGGGCTGAGGCTCAAACAGGTTCAGAAGTGCTTGTTAACCAAGATAGCTCTGACCTGCATAGAGAATAAAGTGTCTAAGTGCCAGCACGCCGGTCAGGCTGCAGCAGGCTACCGCCAGCATGGCTCCCTTGGTGTGACGGGTACTCGCCGGCAGCAACAGCATGGAAAGCAGCGGGATACCAAAACCTATACCCACAACCCCAATCCAGAACACGCTGGCCCAGACGCCGCTTGTCAGTGATGCCAGCGCGGCAGCAGCAGCGCCCCCCTTGAAGTAGAGCGCGCAGAACAGCATAAACAGGAACAGGATTTCTGCCGCCATTACCGGCAATTCCAAACCGTGCATCCGTCCCAGCTGTGAGCAGTGCTTGTCTGTCTTGAACAGCAGCAGCGCTACTACCGCGTTGGCAGCCGCACCGGCCGACAAGCCGGACACCAGGAACAGTGCCGGTAAGACGGCAGTGTTCAGCATGGGGTAGGCGTTCATGGCAGAGATCAGGAAGCCGGTATAGGCACCCACGACAATCGCCAGCACGAACAGCAGCACTTCCATGGTCTTGCGCAGGCCAGTCAGTGATTCTGCAATCCCCTTGAGGAAACCCAGACCCCAGTTGCCGAGATCATCTTTCAGCACGACCAGCGCATAGGCAAAGGTCAGCGGAATGTAAACCAACAGCGCCAACACCCCGATGGACATGACAGAGGTCAGGTTATAGTTGATCAGAATCAGCCAGAAGTGGAATGGCTTGGTCAGGTCAAACACCAGACACAGCATCCCCAGACAGATAGCCACTGGCGCTATCAAGGCTGCGGCCTTGAGAATGCCGCTGTCACCCTCTGTCTTGTTTTGCACCCAACGCAGCCCGATCCCAATCAACAGACTACCCGCCGACAACCCCGCCAAGAAGAGGTAAACGGCTATGACCCAGTGCCAGGTGACAGGGTCGTATTGCGTCATATCGCCCCAAGTATTGTTCATGATTGGATCCCCCCTCTCTTGACAGGAATACGGTAGATTCTGGGTTTGGTTCCCAGATGGGTCTTGTCCTGATAAGTCACGCGGGTGTTGAGCAGAGTCGCCACCTCGCTGCTGGCCTCGTTGGCATCACCGAACACCAGGGCGTCTGTGGGACACACAGTCACACAGGCGGGTTGTTCGCCGCGCGCCAGTCGGGTGTCCTTACAGAAGTTGCACTTGTCGGCCACCTTGGTTTCCGGGTTCATAAAGCGCACTTTGTAGGGGCAAGCTGCCACACAGTACATACAACCGACACACTTTTCCGCCTTGATGGAGACTATGCCATCCTCACCCACATAGGCCGCTCCGGTAGGGCAGACCTTGACGCAAGGGGCATCTTCACACTGCTGACAGGACACCCTGTGATACTTGAAGTGCAGATGCGGCGCATCCCCGAATGGACCTTCTACCCGTACCTGCAGGCGAGTTACGCTCTCAGGTACACCGTTTTCGCTGCGGCAGGCGACGTTACAGGCCTGACAGCCGATGCACTTATTCTCGTCATGCACCATCACATATCTTTTAGTCATCTTCGCCTCCCCTTATGCCTTTTCCAGCTTCACACCTGTGGTGTGTACGTTCATACCGCACACAGGTGCAGTCACGTTGGGCAGCAGGTTGCCGCAGTGCACGCCCTTGCCGGTCGCCCGTGCCAGCTCCTTGTTCTTGGAGCCAAAGCCCATGTAGGCGAAAACAGTGTCGGGACGTATGCCCTTGGTCACCAGCGCATGGCCCTCTTCACTGCCGACACTGGAAGTGAGGCGAATGGCATCCCCATTCTCAATGCCATGCTTGGCGGCGGTGTCCGGGTGGATCCAGACGGCGTTGTCGGACATCAGGTTGGCCAGCATAGGCACATTGTGGGTCGCGCCATTGGTATGCACCGCCACCTTGCCCTGAATAAAGTAGAGCTCGTCCGGCTGTTTCAGGGTCACTTCGCGATAGGCGATAGTGCCGCGTCCAGGCGCCATGTCTTCCACCTTGGCGGAGGTCAGTTCAATCTTGCCGCTGGGGGTCTTGAACTTGAGCGCGCTGCCGTAAGTACCGTCTTCATCCACGGTTCTGGCGTTGGGGTATGCGGCAACAAAATCGGCCACCATCTTGGGTTCGCGCAGCATCAGCGGTTTGCCGTAGCTGACAAAGCCCTTGTCCTTGATGTGCTGTAGCAGCTGGGCGTCTTTATTCACCTGCAGGAATTGCAGGGTTTCCATGTTTTCCCAGGGATAGTACTGCTCCAGGCCCATCTCTATGCCCAGTTCACGGAAAATTTGCCAGGAAGGCTTGGCATCACCAATCACATCCACCACTTGCTGACGCAGGTAGTAGGCCGGGTTCTTGCCGGACTTGTCGGCCACCTCTTCATCCCGCTCCAGATAAGTACACTCGGGCAGTATGATGTCGGCCCAGGCGGCGGTTTCACTTATATAAACATCACAGGAAACCACAAACTCCATCTTCTTCAGGCTCTCAACCACCTTGGCGCGGTCGGTCATGGTCTGCATAGGGTTGGTGCGGCTCATGACCCAGGCTCGCAGTTGGTAAGGCTTGGCTTCCAGAGTCGCATCTATGATTGACTGATAGATACCACCGCCGGACCAGGCCATGGCAAACTGCTCATCCATCTGGTCGATGCGTTTGGCTTGCGGTTTGGGCAGTTTGACGCCCGGCTTACCCAGCTCGGGGGCCACAGCCTCACCGGCAAACTTGTTGTAGCTGCCGGCCTTCTTACCCATGTAGAGGCCACCCTTACGCTCCAGGTTACCAATCAGCACGTTGGCGGCATACAGCGCCCGACGCATATCGAACTCTTCCGGAGTGAAGGTAGATCTGTGGCCAAAGTCGACCACGGCATGGGGCGCTGCGGCGGCATACTCATGAGCAATACGGCGGATATCTGCGGCAGGTACGTCGGAAATTTTCTCAGCCCACTCAGGGGTGTAGGCTTTAACCTCGGCGGCAAAGGCCTCAAAACCTTCAACATAGCGCTCGATAAAGGCCTTGTCATAAAGGTTGTCGGCAATCAGCACATGGCACAGCGCCAAGGCCACGGCCACATCCGAGCCGGGACGAATGGCATACCACTCATCGGCCTTATCGGCCACCACAGAGAACCTAGGTTCAAACACCACCAACTTGGCGCCTTTGTCGGCCTGGGCCTTCATCAGGCCTCGGGTCTCGGACATATTGATCCCCTCATAGAGGTTATGACCGAAATTGATGATGTACTTGGAGTTGGAGAGATCCCGCTTTACCTTGGTGCCGAACATCGCCTTGGCGGCGACCACATAACCGCCCGGGCAAGTGGTGTTGTGGGTAAAGGAGTTGGGGCTGCCGTAAGCCTGCCCCAAATAGAACAGGTGTCCGGACAGCGAGCCTGACTTGGAGGAAAACGCCACGGCTTCAGGGCCATGCTCGGCTTTGATTTGATTCAGCTTGCTGGCGATGGTTTGATAGGCTTCCTGCCAGCTGATTTCGGCCCACTTGCCTTCGCCGCGCTCACCGACGCGCTTGAGTGGTTTGACAATCCTTTGTGGATCGTACAGCAGACTATGACCGGCGCCACCTCGGGCACAGACCTTGCCGCCGAATGATTTGGCTTCTTTGTTACCGCTGATAAAGATGTTTTTGCCATCAACAATCCGCGCCGAAATCGGGCAACGGGTTGAACACATCTCACACATACTGGCAATTTCTGTGGCACTGCCGGTCAGTGGGCTACGCCCCAAAGCCGCCAGCGAACCGGGCAGAACTCCGGCCAGGGCACAGGTTGCCCCTCCGGCTCCGGCCCCTTTCAGAAAGGTGCGCCTATCAAGCTCTATCATGGTTACCTCCATCCTCTCCCCCTTGGGAAAAGGTCGCTCACACAGGTTATTGTTTGAATTGGATTCCGCTTGACTACAGCGGCTTGAGCTCATTGTTTACCCATTAAATTTCTGTGGGTATTGTGGTAAACCACATAGGGGGAGCGAGTGTGATCCAGCCCCCGCAAAGACGCCGGAAAGGGCGTGAAAGTGTGAAGGGAATCCTGCCCCAGATTGATGAGAAAAGAGTCTGTAGACGCACCCCAAGAGTTAACAAATGCAACTTTAACCGCGACAAATATTCACAAACGTTAAGCTGATCACGCCTAAAAAACCGCTATAAATCCCACTCACGGCTTCTCTAACAGGTCAACAGATAAAGATTAAAAACAAAATAAATCAATATATTGCAAATATAAAACCACTCAATCCATTAGATTTATTTCAATGATATTTCTATCAATTAGATTATTTTCATGAAAGTGATCCAGTTCAAAGCTGACGCACCTCAGGATTGCTAAATTGACAACCGCAAGGACACATAAAATAACAGCCCATTAACGGAGCGGGCGGTCACCCCAGAGGAATAGATGATGAACACCAGCAGCAAACTCGGCCTTCTGCTTTTAGCCTGTGCATTGGCCACAGGCGCCACCGCAGCCGACGGCGGCAACCCCAAGAAAGGCAAACACCTGTACAAGAAAGTCTGTAAAGAGTGTCACAGCAAAGCAGGCATAGGCGGCGAACTGACTCCCATGAGCAAGACCATGAGCCAATGGGACAGATTCTTCGCCAGAGACAAACACAAAGCCAAACCCGAGGCGTTTCAGCCTTTAACTGAGCAGGAACTCAAGGATATTCAACAGTTCCTGTACGACCATGCCGCCGACTCGGATCAACCCCAGACCTGCGGTTGATAGCGCGGGAAGGTGCGAATAAGTCCTCGTGGCACTCTGGCTTGCACAGCAATTGGCGTTCAAGGCATCTGACTGAAGGCATGCCGGGGCATGTCGAAGTCGGATAACGCAGAGAGCCGGTTGCTGTGCAAGCCCCGAAGGGCGTGGCTTACAGGCCTGCGGTGTTGTGCTTCTTGCAAAGGACTAAGGCCATTTACTGCAAACCACGCCTTGCATCCAGGCCTGTAAGCCGACGCAGAGCACACATGGGACTTGTTCGCACCTTCCCATAATCATTAACAGTCAGTAAGCCAAGTATGGGGTTACCCCAGGGCTGCTTGCTGCCTGAAAACGACCGGCAAGGCCGGTCAGGAGAATCAACTATGCGTACTCTTATCGCACTGGCGGTGGCCCAGGCTCTGGGTTTGGCTCTGCTGGGCAGCCCCCAGCTTCAGGCCGGGGAACTGGATGACAGCACCAAGATCCGCGAGCTTAAACAGCAACTGCAGGAGATCACCGAAGAGCTGGATATACTCAACAGCCGGGTGGACAAGACAGAGCGGCACACGGCGCTCGATCGACTGGAGATCAGCGGCGACTTTCGCACCCGAGCCCACTCGCTGCACTATGGCAATGTCACCTGGCATCCGGCGATCAAGATGGACTTCAACGACTTCGGCGCCAAAGCCATGGCCGGCGAACTGGGCAACCCCATGGATCCCACCTCGCCCCTTGGCAAGATGATGGCCGCCAACCCTGAGCTGGGCAACGCCTTTGCCCAGGGACAACTGCAGGGCGTTATGCCCTATGTGCTGGCGCCTTATAGCAGTGGCGACATAGACAATGACATCTTCTACACCACCCGGCTGCGGCTCGATCTCAAGGCCAAGGTGTGGGACAACGTCAGCTTTGCCGGACGCCTGACCATGTTCAAGGACTGGGGCGATTCCACCGGTGTGCAGGTGTTTGATTCCTGGCGCTCTTTCACCATGGACGGCACCAACTCAGGCAACCCCAGCGGCGACTGGCTGCGGGTCGAGCGCGCCTACTTTGACTGGAAAAACATCGGCGGCAGCGAGTTTTATCTGTCTGTAGGCCGTCGCCCCTCCACCTATGGTCCGCCGAGCCACTACCGGGAAAATGAAAAGCGTGGCGGCACCCCTTCCGGGCACCTGGTCAACTTCAACTTTGACGGCGCCACTCTGGGCTACAAGCTTGGAGAGCTCACAGGGATAGAAGGCCAGGTGGTGCGTTTCTGTTACGGTCAGGGCTTTGAGTCCCAATGGGGCAATGGCGAGCTCTATGGCGATACCGTCAGCAAGGACACTCACCTGGGCGGTTTCAACATTGATGTGATCAACGACGGTAACCACTTCCTGCAACTGACCCTGTTTGCCGCGCGGGATATCAACGACGGCTTCAAGGGCACCATGGCCTTCCCCAACGAGTTGGCCGGGATTTTCGCCCCCACCCTCTACAGCGATCTGCAGAAATTCGACAACTTCAACTTTGTTACCCGGGTGCAACCCAGCGGGGTCATAGGCGACATGTACCTGGGCGGCCTGGGCTATGCCTATGAATCCGATGACGATCTCAAGCTGTTTGCCTCCTTCGGCTGGACCCGCGGCGAGAGCAACGGCAACGCCGGCATGTTCGGCGGCATGTTGACCGACGCCGTGTTCCAGGCAGAGCTCAACAGCAGTGGCGATGAACTGCTGATGGTGCCATCCAGCGCCGAGTCCGATGCTTCCCACGATGGTTACGGCATCTATATCGGCATGCAGATCCCGGCGCCTTACGGCAAGTTCGGTCTGGAATACAACTATGGCTCCAAGTACTGGACGCCCTTCACCCAGGCCCAGGACGACCCGGTCGGCAGCAAGCTGGCCACCCGCGGTCATGTGGCCGAGGCTTACTACATCTTCGATATCAACCCCAGGATGTTTATCAAGCTGGCGGGGCTCTACTACGACTATGAATACACTGGTTCGGGCACGCCCGTGGGTGCACCTGTAAAGGTGGATGAAGTGCTGGACGGCAACGCCTATTCGCTATTGCCCGTGGTGGATACGGCGCTGGATATCAACGCCTCACTGACAGTGAATTTCTAGGGAGGAACACAGATGAAAACATTTTATCTGCCATTTATAGCCACGGCACTCTGGCTCGGTCTCCTGAGCCCAGCCCAGGCCGGAGGCCCCCACAAAGAGGTGCTCAAGGGCCCTTTTAACACAGGCTCGGAAGTCACCCAAGCCTGCCTTGAGTGCCATGAAAAAGACGCCGATGACTTTATGCTGTCATCCCACTGGACCTGGGAACTGGAGCAGGAACTGCCCGGACGCACAGTCAAACGGGGTAAGAAAAACTCCATCAACAACTTCTGTGTTTCCATCGCCGGTAACGAACCGCGCTGTACCGGCTGCCATGCCGGTTACGGCTGGAAAGACAACAGCTTCGACTTCAAGGACAAGACCAAGGTGGACTGCCTGGTGTGCCATGACACCACGGGTACCTATGTCAAAGATCCCGTCGCGGCCGGAGAGGTATTCAAGACAGTGGATCTGCTGCGGGTCGCCCAGAATGTCGGCAAGCCGGTGCGAGATAACTGCGGCAGCTGCCACTTCTATGGCGGCGGCGGAGATGCGGTCAAGCATGGCGACCTCGACTCCTCCATGGCCTACCCGGACAAGGCCACGGATGTGCATATGGACAGCGATGGTAATGACTTCCAGTGTCAGGACTGCCACACCACCCAGAAGCATATGATCAGCGGTAACGCCATGGGTGTGTCCCCAGGTGGTGAAGATCATATCGGCTGTGACAATTGCCACGACAGTGCGCCACACGGCAACAAACAGCTGAACAAGCACGCGGCGACCGTGGCCTGTCAGACCTGCCACATTCCCTTCTTTGCCCGCCATGAACCCACCAAGCTGCACTGGGACTGGTCAACTGCCGGTGAAGACAGGGAAGAGAGCCTAGATCAATATGGTCGTCACAGCTACGCCAAGAAAAAGGGCAGCTTCGTTTGGGGCAAGATGGTCAAGCCCAGCTACGCCTGGTACAACGGCCGCGCCGATGCCTATATGGCCGGTGACAAGATGGATCCCGAGCAGGTCACCCGTCTGACCTTCCCCCTGGGTGACATTCAGGATCCCAAGGCGAAGATCCACCCCTTCAAGGTGCACACAGGCAAGCAGGTGTACGATAAGGTCAACAAGGTGCTGCTCAATCCCAAGACCTATGGCAAGGGCGGTTTCTGGTCTGAGTTTGACTGGGATAAGGCGATTCGCTTAGGGATGGCCGCCAGTGAGCCCATGCAGGCCAAGGGCATCAGCTACAGCGGCCAGTACGGCTTTGCCCAAACCGAAATGTGGTGGCGTATCAACCACATGGTCTCGCCCAAGAGCGAAGCGCTCAAGTGCGCCGACTGCCACAACGGCGGCGACCGCCTCGACTGGCAGGCACTGGGCTATGAGGGCGACCCCATGAAACACAAAGGCGGCGCTCGCCACGCCCGTTGATCAGATTCAGGCAAGCCCTGAAGACCGGCTCCCGCATCTCCCTGCCTCCCGGGAGCCGGTCACTCTCTCATCTGTTACTCTCTCATCTGCCACTCTCTCATCTGTTACTCTCCAAATGAGATGCCACTTATCCCCAAAAAAGACATTTAGACCCAGAATCGGGCCAAAGTGTCCAAGCGGCACTACACTGAATTAGACTATGACGGTAAATTCGGGTCATTGATGATGCAACTCCCTACAAAAAATGGCATTTTTCTTGCGTTGTCTGGGCATCCTTTTCTGTGGCAAGTGCAATGACAACAAACGGCAAGACTTTTTCCTCATTAAACCGCTCCCTGGGCGAGCTCAGCGGCGCCTTTGCCGATCTGGGAACCTTTCTTCCTCTGGTGCTTGGGCTGATCGCCCTGAATCAGTTTTCTCCCCAAGGCATTTTTCTCGGTTTCGGTCTCTTTGCCCTGGCCACCGCTCTGTTTTATCGCCGCCCCATTCCCGTGCAACCCATGAAAGTGATTGCCGCCCTGGTCATTGCCCAGGGGCTGACACCCGGCATGATGCAAGCCAGCGCCATGCTGATGGGAGTAATACTGCTGTTACTGGCGGCCTCCGGCGCCATCAGTTGGCTGTCGCGGCAAATATCCCAGGCTGTCAGTGTCGGTATCCAACTGGCCATAGGGCTGCAGCTGTTGTGGATGGGTTTCAAGATGATGGCCGACGAGCCTGTGCTGGGATTCGGCGCCTTCGCACTGATTTTCTTTGCCCGCTTTATCCCGCTGCGCTATCTGGCCATGCCCTTGGTGATCGCCCTCGGCATGCTGTGGCAATACCAGCAAGGCGGCAGCGACAGCAGCTTTGTGTTCAACAACACGCCTTGGCACTTGAGCTGGCCCGAGTTAAATGACTGGGGCGCCGCGGCGACCCTGTTAGTGCTGCCGCAACTGGCGTTGACTTTGACCAATGCCGTTATCGCCACCTCAGTAATGGCCAAAGAGAAGTTCCCCGAAGACAGCAAGCGTTTCAGCCCCAAGGCCTTTGCTACCAGCTCTGGCCTGGCCAACCTGCTGCTGAGTCCCTTCGGTGCTTCGGCCATGTGCCACGGTGCCGGTGGGTTGGCGGTGCAATACCATTTCGGTGCCCGCCACCTATGGGCGCCGCTGATCTTCGGCGGCAGTTGCCTGCTGATCGCTCTCTCCTGGGGGGAAAACGTGGCCTGGCTGCTGAGCCTTATTCCGCTGGCTATTCTCGGTAGTCTGCTGTCCACCGCCGGCTTGCAGTTGGCCTGGTCCAAACGCCTCTTGGACGGCAAGCCTTTCTGTATCTTTGTTATCCTGGCGACCGCTGTGGTGAGCCTGGCCGTCAATGCCGCCGCCGGTCTGGCTGTAGGTGTGGTGCTGGAATTCGGCCGCCGCCAGTGGCAAACCCTGAGCGCACTGCGCTGATCTCAATCCACAAAGCCACCATCCCGGTTCAAACTGAGCCCGGGATGGTGGCTTTAGAGTCGATGGCAGGCGTTATCTGCCGGGCCACTTAGCCTGCCGGAAAGCGTCGCGGCGGATTAAGCGGCACATCGTTTTGGCTCAAGGCCCACCTGGCAATCTCATCCTTACGCATAAAACCGACATCTGCATGAGACTTGGCGTACTCAAGGAAGGAATTGAGTGCGCTGACGATTCCGGGAGCACCGCCTATCCTGTCGTGAACACTGATGGACATCATGCGTCTGCGGTCTGCCCCTTCGAGATAGAGGCAGTCAAATTCATCCTTGAGTTCCTGCAGGAAGGCCGCGGCTGTCATGGCTGTATTGCCGCCGAAGCGGCCTATATCGTTGTTGCGCAGGCTATAGGGCACCACGGCAAACGGCTTTCCTTTGACAGGGATCAGCGACGGCTCGTCGCGGCCCAGATCATCTATGTGGTAGATAAAACCGAGCTGCTGCAGTATCTCCAACGTCTTGGGGGTATGCCGCATCCAAAAGGCGTTGAACCCCAACGGCCGCTGGCCGGTGATCCGCTCAAGAGTGGCAATACTCTGCTCATAGGAGCCGCGCTCTTCGGCTTCACTCATGCTGTACTGCGGCGTCCAACTCTGACCATGGCCGGAGATCTCATGACCATGCTCGGCTACGGCTCTGGCAAGCTCAGGAGCCAGTTCGGCAGCCCGCCCCACCATGTGCGACGTCACCTTGATACCGTGTTTGTCCCACAGCCGCAAAAGCCGGGGGATCCCCTCATTCATGCCGTAGGCGTACCATGTCGGCGTGATGGTATCAACATAACCCGGCTCCATGGGGGGAAACGGCCCTTCGGCATTTGCCCCTTGGGCTCCCGCTTCAAACTGCATTGAGATGGAGATAACCAGGCGCTCACCATTGGGCCAGAAATGGCGCTTGCCTGCTGGGTTATTTTTGCCATCAGCGGCCGCAGCCCCTGGAAGCAACATGGGCGTGCTCATGCCACCAGCGGCAACGGCGGTTTGACTTAGACCCAAACCGGCAGCCAGAGCGCCGCCGGCCATTAAAAATTGTCTGCGTGAATGCATACTCTTTGCTCCTTAAGGCTTGAGATTCATCTGGGAGAAAAGACTCTGATAGTCTTCCAGATGCCAGTTGTCTGTAATACGGCCTTGCTTAACCCGGTAGAGATCCACCGCCTGAAAATTTATCGCCTGCCCCTGACCCTGCAGTTCGCCAAATTGGCCACTGAAATGACCACGAAACCTCAGACGCACAGTGACATAGTCATCGGCCACCAGGAGATGCTCAATCTCAGCACTGAGATCCGGCACCGCCCGTCTGAAGCCCTCTGATGCCTGTAATACCCCGCCAAGTCCCTGGGGCCGCCCGCTTGGCAGCGTACGATCGACAAAGTGTTCACTCAGGGCTGCACGGGCAAAGGCCGGATCGCCACTGTTCCAAAATGCGGCGTAAAGACGGGCCGCCTGAACAATCTCGGCCTCAGCCTGACTGCCATCTGTCACCAGAACCTTGGGCACAGGCAGGTTTGTTGCCAAAGCAGCCGGTCTGGCCACTACTGATGCAGCACTTAAGGCCAGAGTACTACAGAGCAAGGCCGGCCAAATGGCGGCGCGGCTCAAGGCCCGAGACGCATTGAGCGCCGGGCTTTCCCGCTTCATTGACCCACCTCAAGAGGCTGCAACGCCGGATAATCTGTGTATCCCTCGGCGCCGCCTCCAAACAGTGGGCCAGTGCCGAGCGGCGCCAGCGGCTTACCGAGCTGTAAACGTTTGGGCAGATCCGGGTTGGAGATAAAGGGGCGGCCAAAGGCCACCAGATCGGCATAGCCTTGCTCCAATACTGTCTCGGCGCGCTCGAGATCGTAGCGACCGGCCACTATGATGCAGCCTGGAAAGGCATGACGCAGGCTGCGACGAAAGCTTTCGGGAATCTCAGGCGCATCGTCCCAATCGGCTTCAGACAAGTGCAAATAAGCGACTCCTCGCTTGTTAAGCTCGGCCGCCGCCAGGAGTATGGTGTCAACGATTTCCGGGCAAGCCATATCCTTAAAGGTGACATAGGGCGCCAGGCGAATCCCCACCCGCTCCGGGCCTATGCGTTTGGCGATGGCATCTACCACCTGCAGCAGGAAACGTACTCTGTTGGCCTTAGTGCCGCCGTAAGCATCGTTACGCTTATTGGAGTTGGTTCGCAGAAACTGATCGATCAGATAACCGTTACCACCATGTACCTCAATGCCATCAAAACCCGCTTCAACGGCATTGACTGCGGCATTGGCAAAATCATTCACAACCCGGTCGATATCAGCCTGGGTCATGGCTCTGGGTTCCGGACAATCCACCATCTGGCCGCCATCACTGCCGTTTGAAACCCACACCTGAGTCGCCGTCGGTGCTATGGCCGAAGGGGCTATCGGCGCATCTCCCTTCTGGAACACGGGGTGAGACACCCTGCCAACATGCCAAAGCTGATTGAAGATTCGTCCCCCGGCGTCATGCACGGCGCGGGTAACCAAACGCCATCCCTGCAGCTGCTCTTGGGTGTAGACCCCGGGTGTAAAGGAATAGCCCTGGCTGTCGTCGGAAATCTGGGTGGCTTCTGTGATGATAAGCCCTGCCGAGGCGCGCTGACGGTAGTATTCCGCCATCATGGCATTGGGAATATTGCCCGGTTGACTGGTGCGCGAACGCGTCATGGGGGCCATGACCACCCGATTGGACAGATACAATCCCTTGAGGGAATATGGAACGAACAGTGACATATGAAACTCCTGATGACTGAATGGCGAGCTCGCCGGAACACTTCACAGGCTCATTGTCTATCTTTCGAACTTGATTGATAATTGGGCTATTACTTAACTTATTTTCAAATAATTTTTGAATGTATCATCTCAATGATCTGCAACTGGCCTTACGGGTGGCCGAACTTCAGAGCCTGTCTGCCGCCGGACGCGAGCTGGGCATGACCCCGGCCGCCGCCAGTGCCGCACTGCAGCGGCTGGAAAAGAAGCTGGGCAGCCAGTTGTTTGCCCGCTCCACCCGGCGACTGCAGCTCACCGAAGAGGGACAAGTGTTTGTCGATGCCGCCCGTCAGGCGATGGGGCTTTTGGACAATGCCGCCATGGCGTTGGCGGAAAGCCGCGGTGAGCTCAAAGGGGAAGTCAGGTTGGCACTGCCTTCGGACTTGGGCCGCAGCCTGATACGTCCCTGGCTGGACCAACTGATGGTCGGGGCGCCCGAGTTGTCACTGCAGTATTTCTTCGGCGATCAGCTGACAGATCTCATCGGCCAGAATGTTCACCTGGCGCTGAGGTACGGCCATTTGAGCGACTCCAGCCTGATGCGGCGGCATCTCTTGTATGTGCACAGGGTAGCGGTGGCCTCGCCTGAGTATCTGGCCCAATATGGTCGGCCCAAGACGCCCCATGAACTGAGCCAGCATAAGGTGCTGATCCTCAATCGTGGCGGTGAGCCTTGGCAACGCTGGGGCTTCACGGAAGCCGGTAACCCATTGGCCGTCGAGGTGAAAGGCAGGCGAATAGCCAATGATGGCGCCGTCATTCGCGACTGGGCCCTGGAGGGCCAGGGCATCGCCTTCAAGAGCTGGTTGGATGTCGCCGAAGATGTGCATGCCGGGCGGCTGATTAACCTTTTTTCGCCCCAGCAATGCGAGACTGTGCCGCTGCAAATCCTGTACCTGCATACCGACTACCCCAGCTTCAAGGTGCGGCGGGTGATAGATTTTCTGGCCGACAGGTTTCAGACATTTGAGCGGCGCTTTCCGTTGATTTGAACCGAGCCCATTCTAGCGCAGCGTTGCCGGGATTAGCGCCGGGCTTTCTATTCGCTCGGGGCTTTTTTCTCGCTCAGGGCTTTTATTCGCTCAGGGCTGTTGCCCCCAGAGGCAGCCACACCCGCACTCGGCAGCCGCGGCACTCGCGGCGGTTTTCCAGCTCCAGATGACCATTATGCTGGGTCACCACGTCGCGGCAGATAGCCAATCCCAGCCCCAATCCATCCTCCTTGGTGGTGGCGAAAGACAGCATTAATTCCGCCGCCGAGGCGCTCAACCCCGTGCCTGTATCCAAGAGCTCCAACAGCAACCACTCTCCCTTGGTCCCAGCGGCTGGGGGCGCGGCCTGATAGTCGAGTTTGAGTTGGATCTCCCGTTTACCCGATACTGCATCCAAGGCATCCATGGCATTTTTCAGCAGGTTAACCAGCATCTGACTCAGCCCCACTGCATCCCCCAGCAAGGGCCGCTCCGGCCCGCGACGACTTATTTTGAGCTCGACGCCCTGCTGCTCCATCGGCCGCTGAAACAGCGCCAGTGCATCCCTGAGCAGCGACTCTATCACCACAGGCTCAGATTCGGCCCGGCGCCGACGCAACAAGCCGCGAATACGATGCACCACGGCCCCTGCGCGGATAGACTGATTATTGATCTTGGTCAGCACCTCACGCATGGCATCGGCGCGCTCGCCACAGCCCTCGGCGGCGCGCTGCTCCAGCACCATCATGGCGCCTTCGCTGTATTGGGTAATGGCGGCAATCGGCTGGTTGAGTTCATGCGCCAGCCCGGCACCAATTTCGCCCAGAATAGCGGCACTCTGCATTCGTTCCAGTTGCAACTCTTTATCCCGCAGTTGTCGCTCTGTTGCCAGCAAGAATTCACTCTTCTGGCGGAACTTGTACTCCAGCCACAGGTGGTAGAGAGTGGAGATCAGAAACAGTAACAGCAGCGCTCCGCCCCACTCCTTGTTCTTGCGTACCCAGTCGATGGCAGCTTCATACAAAGGGGGTGGGCCGCCGTGGAGATCCAGCTCCTCATACAGCTTGATCACTTTGAGCTGACTGATAGGAGCTGTCCAGCCCATGGTGTCGGCCTTGATCGCTGCTTCAGAGTCGGAAGGCAAGTCGAACAGCGCCCGGGTCACCGCCTGGGTGATATGGCTGGGCACCAGGTCAGAGGCGGCAAATGACCAGTTGGGATAGAGGGCACTGCTGGTTTCACAGTCATAGCCCTCTGGCTTGACGCCGTTGATCACCCGATAGTCCTGGCGCTGCACCAAGCCGGTTTCCACCATCTCTTCCAGGGTACAGAAGGGGGTGATGGCGGCATCCACTGTGCGGTCACGCACCTGGTAAACCAGAGGCTCCAGCGGAAACCCCAGAAAACGCACCTCACCGAAAAAACGCTTGGCGGCAAAGCCACGCTTATTCAGCAAGCCTACTGTCGCCTGATATCCCCCCAGCGCCTGAGGATCGCTGGCCACCACAGTGGCGCCGCGCAGCTCCTCAATATTACGCACCGGGCTGTCGGCCCGCACTATGATCGCCGAGCTGATGGCAAAGGTGGTTCCCTGATGCTTACGGCTGCGCATGGTGGCCAGCCAGGACAGGGGTAACTTGCTGCTGAGGCTAAGATACTGCCCCGGGTTGGTCACAATAAAGTGGATCCTGTGCTCCAGCAGTTGCTGGCTCATTTGATCAAAGGTCAGCGGCTCCACCTCGAAACGATTGCCGGGCAGCTGTTGGCTGAGATAACGCATCATGGGGCGCCATCTCTCTTTTGCCTGGGCAACCCCGTGATTGGCCAGTACCCCGACCCGGAACACAGCCTCTATGGGCTCGTCACCCATTTCGGCATCGGTCGCCGGTTCATACAGTTGCGCCGAAGCCGAAGCACACCCGGCCCCCAACAACAGTATCAAGATTAATATTCTGGCCATTCCAACTCCCCTTTCATCCATGAAGATAAGCTAATACAGACGGCGAAAAAATAACTTGATGGAGGGCAAATGTCGGCCAACACCTCAGTGATCTGGCTCTAAAAGCCAACAACCGGGTTTGAGCCCAGTCGCGACAAAGATTAGGATTGGCTTATTCACTCGAGAGAGGCAAGTATGTGACTGACATAGCGCTTTATTTGGTGGACGACGATGCCGCCGTTCGGGATTCACTCGGCTTTATGCTAAGCCAGTTCGGTTACCGGCTGCAAGCCTTTGACAGCGGCCAGGCATTTCTCCAGGCCGCCGAATTGGAGGCGCCTGGCTGCGTAATCCTCGACAGCCGCATGCCGGAACTCACCGGCCAGCAGGTACAGCAGAGATTATTGGAGACCAACAGCCCCTTGGGGATCATCTTTCTCACCGGCCATGGCGATCTGCCGATGGCCGTTGATGCCTTTCGTCAGGGAGCCTGCGACTTTTTCCAGAAACCGGTTGCCGGCAAGGCGCTGGCCGCCGCCATCGAAAAAGCCTTCGACTACAGCCTCAAGACCCATGAACAGCAGCAACTGCAGCAGAAATACGCCACCCTGACCGAGCGGGAGCAGCAGGTACTGCAGCTGCTGGTGCAGGGAATGACCAATAAACAGATGTCCGAAGCTCTCTATCTATCGCTGCGAACCATAGAAGTGCATCGCGCCAAGATCATGAAAAAGCTTGGTGTTCACAGTATTGCCGAACTGATTAAGTTCACCCCCTTGGTTTGACCCTCTCCCGGGTGCGACAGCTTGTCGCACTTTGGCTGTTTAGCTTTGCCCCATCCGCGCACAAGACCCAAAATGGGTCATTCAAAACAACCAAAATCAATAAGATATGCGCTTTTCACCTTCTCCTCTCGCTCTGGCTTTACTGCCAATAATCGGTCTGGGCTCAGCCGCCAAGGCCAGTGATTCTCCCATGGAAGTGCTGGTGGTACGCGGCAGCGTACAGAGCAGCGTGCTGCAGACCTCGCCTGAAGCCACCGCGCCCAAGGCCGATATCAGTGGTCTGCTCAAGTCACTGCCCGGCGCCAACGTCAACAGTAACGGCCCGCTTACCGGCATAGCCCAGTATCGTGGCCTCTTTGGCGATAGAGTCGAAACCCAGGTCGGCGGCATGAGTATGGCCGGTGCCGGTCCCAACGCCATGGATACCCCCCTGAGTTATGCCGTACCTGTGATCACAGAGCAGTTAGAGCTGGATCGCGGCATAGCCCCGGTCGCCAGCGGCGTCGATACCTTGGGTGGCAGCATCCGGGTAGTGGAGTCCCAGGCACGTTTCGATGAAGTCAGCGGCCTGGTCAGCGGTCAATACCAGCACAATGGCGAGCAGAGCCGCATCGGCGTCAAGAGCAACTTCGGCGGCGAGCGGCAGGCACTCATGCTGTATGGCGACTTGTTCAAGGGCAATGATGTGCCCGAAAGCGGCGATAACCACCCACTGCTGCCAGGGGTCTACGACAAGCAAGTGTTCGGTGGTGAATACAGGTTCAACCTGGCCGACAGCAACGCCGATGATGAGTCGATAGCCTTCTCGTTCCAGCATCTGGAAACCACAGATGCCGCCACCCCGGCGCTGCCGATGGATATCGACTATATCCGCACCGACAGGTTCAAGCTCAGTGGTGAGCACCTGCTGGCCGATTGGCAAACGCGCTGGCATCTGGGCTACAGCGATGCCCGTCACGGCATGGACAACTTCAGTCTGCGAATGAAAATGCCTACCATGGCACCGCGCTACACCATAGCCGACTCCAAGAGCTTCGACGGCCATTGGCAAATGGCGAAAGACAGCTGGGAATTTGGCTTGGATTGGCGCCATGCCGAACACGACACTGTGGTGACAGACCCCAGCAACAGCAAGTTCCGGGTGGATAACTTCAACGGTGTCAACGACAGTGTTTACAGCCTCTACGCCCAATGGCAGCAGGATTTTGGTCGTTGGAGCTGGCAACTGGGCAGCCGGGTGAAACACTACAGGTTTGATGCCGATCCCGTGAGTCACTCTATGGCGGCCATGAAACCGGCAATCAAGACCCTAATGGACAGATTCAATCAGGCCGATCGCAGCCAAAACGATACCGGGCTGGACTTGGTGATCAACGGCCGCTTCGAAATCGACAGTGAGCTGGATGCCATAATCGGCCTGGCGCGTAAACAGGCCAGTGCCAGCTATCAACAGCGCTATCTCTGGGTACCGATGCAGTCCACCGGTGGCCTGGCCGATGGCCGCACCTATGTGGGCCAGATGGACTTGGATCTGGAAACCGCCTGGCAACTGGAGCTGGGGCTGGATTTACACCGTCAGGATTTCAACCTGACCCCTAGGGTGTTTGTCCAAAGGATAGACAACTATATTCAGGGCCTGCCCACGGATGACCCCGCCGTTATCGCCGCCGGCGATGCCAACACTTTGGTGTTCAGCAATACCGACGCCCTGCTCTACGGCATGGATGTCAACGCCCACTGGCAGTTGCATGAACAGTGGAGCCTGGATCTGCAGGCAGCCTATACCTATGGTGAGCGCCGCGACGTGGAAGACAAGCTATACCGTATCGCCCCACCCAACCTGACTCTGGGACTCAACTGGGATCAGGGCAGCTGGTTTGCCCGCCTGGAGACAGTAGCGGTTGCCACCCAGGATAAGGTGTCGGCCACTCAGCTGGAGCAGGAAACTGCAGGCTACGGCTTGGTGAATCTGGCGGCCGGTTACCGCGGTGACAGCTTTATGCTCAAGGCCGGGGTCGATAACCTGCTGGACAGAGAATATGTCGATCATCTCGCCGGTTATAACCGGGTAATGGGCGGTGATATCGCTGTTGGCGAGCGCTTGCCACAACCCGGTCTCAACGCCTGGGTCATGGGCGAGTACCGTTTTTAAGGGCGCCCCGGTTGCCCGCTTAAGGGTTCATCCTCACCGTGCTCCCGCAGGCCGTTGAGATTTCCACTGCAATTGAACCTGCCCCGGCCTTTTCTCGTCTCGAAAGGCCGGGATTTTTTTAAGCAACAGGCTTCTTGGCCAGCTTGCGTTGCAGGGTGCGGCGATGCATTCCCAACTGGCGGGCTGTGGCCGAGACATTGCCCTTATTGGCATTGAGCACCTGCTGAATATGTTCCCACTCCAAGCGCTTGGGGTGCAGCGGGGTTTCATCAGGCAGGGATGAAGCCGTGTGGGATTTAGGCTCGACTTTGAGTGCCGCCAGCAGTGTTCGGGTGTCGGCCGGCTTGGCCAGATAGTTGTCTGCCCCCAGCTTCACCGCCTCCACCGCAGTGGCTATGCTGGCAAAGCCTGTTAGCAGCACAATACAGGCCTTGGGCAAGCTGGCTCGCAGCGGCACTATCAGGTTGAGGCCGTTGCTTTGCGCCAATTTCATATCCAGCAACACATGGCTCGGTTGCCAGCTACGGGCGCTGAGCAGTGCTTGGCTGGCATCTTCGGCATGGCAGCACTCGAAATCATGCCGCTGCATACGCCGCTTCAGAATGGCTGCCAGCGCCAGGTCATCTTCAACTATCAATAACCGCTTCATGCCGCATCTCCTTTACCGGCAGAAACCGGCAATAAGGGCAGACTGATACGCGCCTCACAGCCCTGTGGGCCGTTGTGCAACACCAGCTCGCCCCCCAGCTTCTCTAGGCTGGCGTGACTCAAGAGCACGGCAACCCCCATACCTGTGCGGCTCGCCACCGGCATCAGCCCAAGCTCGCCCAAGAGATGCGCCTCTATACCGCGGCCATAATCCTTGATGTTAATTTCAAGCCGAGTGTCACCTAGGGAGTCGAAGCCAATTTCAACCTTAGGCTCGCCTGTATTGTTGAGGCTGGCCTTGGCGGCGTTATCCACCAGCGCCAGCAGCGCCGGCAATAGACTGGCATCTGTGATAATTTCACGTTCAGTCAGGCCTGCGGGCAGGGTGAGGCTGAAATCCACCTCGGGCATCAACAGCATGAGTTGCTGGCGCATATTTTGCCCCAGTGCCGCCAATGTCACGGCCTGGCGGCGACGTTCACGAATCGATTCGGTGGCGCGGCGCAGTTCATTGAGAGTGACTTCACAGCGGGACAGCGCTTGGCCCATTTGCGCCTGCGCCTCGGCATCCAGGCCCTCTTCCATGGCTTCATCCAGCAGTAATCTCAGGCTCGCCAGCGGCGTTGCCAACTGGTGTGCCATCTGCGCCGAAGCTGTGCCCAACGCCAGCAGTTGTTCCTGCCGCAGCTGATTTTCCCTCAGCCAACCAAGCTCGGTATCCTGGCGCCGCAGACGACGGCTTATCAGAGCGACACTGGTGGTCAACACCAGTGCCGATACCACAAAGTTAAGCCACATCCCCAGGAAGTGAGAGCTCATATCCATGCCGTGATGGCGCATATGCCCTTCCGGCAAGCTCAAGATCATCAGGCTGTAGGCCAGGGTCGACAGCGCCGCCAGGCTCCAACTGCCCCAGGCGGGCAAGGTGACCGCCGCCAGCGCAATCGGCACCAGCAGCAGCGAAATAAAGGCATTGGTGGCCCCACCGGAAAACCACAGCCAGGAGATCCAAAACAGGGTATCCAGCAACAGGGCGATAAAGATACCGGCACTCTGGCGATAGAGGGGATGACGCAGCCACAGGGTCAAGGCCAGATAGGCGCTTTCCAGCCCAAACACCCACCACAAGGGTTCAGGCTGCAGCGTCAGGCCAAAGGCATCGCTGCCGAGCAGGGTCAGCCCCAGTTGCAGCAGCAACCCCAAAACCCGCAGCAACGCCAGTTGATCGGCCGCCGCCAGGCCACCGGTTCGACCAAATATGCCATCCATTCCCATCCGGGTGCTTTTCATTCGTCTATTATCCGAAAACCTGCAAAGGCGTTGAGGCGGCAGATATGCCAAGTTGGCTGTGGTGTCACAAGACTCAGGGATATCAATGCCTACCGCTATCGCCTTGGCACAGCTGCTTTACATCATTAACAAGGCTTCACATTTTAGGGACTTTTCAAAGCCAAAGCACTTGTTTACCCTGTGGATTCACCTTTTTTCATTCCTGAGAGGCTGCAGAACCCGCCGATGACCACTTCCTCTTCCTTGCCGCTGATCCTGGCCGGCCCGATATTGCGCCACTGCGACCGGGACCATTTCACCCTCTGGTGGGTCAGCAGCAAGCCGTTGAGCCCGCAATTGACGCTTAAGTTGAGTCACAAGTCGGCGCCCTTGCCGTTGAATGAAGAACAAGTGCACAGAGTACAACTGGGCGAACATGCCTGGCAGTATCTGCTGCACCTGGAGGTTCCCGGATTGCTGCCCCAAGGGCAAGCCGTGGGTTACAGCTTGGAAGATGCCGATGGTCAGTCGCTGTTCGCCGATATCGAAGGCCTGTGTTATCCGGATAAATCCACCCCCGAACTGGTGCTGCAGCCCAGGCTGGATCGTTTGCTGCACGGCTCCTGTCGCAACCCGCATCATCACAGCGGCGACGCACTGGTGGCGGCCGATACTCTGCTGGAGCAGAACAATGCCCCTGCCGAGCGACCGGCGCTGCTGATGTTGAGCGGCGATCAGCTCTATGTCGATGATGTGGCTGGCCCCACCCTGGTGGCCATTGCCCAGGTAATAGCGCTGCTGGGACTGAAACAGGAGAACTTTAGTGACGCCCCGCTCAAAGACTCGGCGCAGATAGATTATGGCCCAGACTCCCTCTACCTGCGGCCAAAGCAGCTCTTGCCCCGAACCCAGTATCCGGCCAAGACAGCACTCTGGCGCTGGTATATCAACCACCCCATATTCACCTCCTCGATGGCAGAAAACCATCTGCTGAGCTTCGCCGAAGTTACTGCCCTGTATCTTTTAATCTGGTCGCCGGAACTGTGGCAGCAACTGGAACTGCCGCAACAGTTGCCCGGGCTGAGCGGTAAACGGGCACAGGAGTGGCAGACCCAGTGGCAACATCTGTTGGAGTTCAAGGCTGGCCTTGGCAAGGTTAGGCGCCTTTTGGCGCATCTGCCTACCTATATGATTTTCGACGATCATGACATTACCGACGACTGGAACCTGACGGCCCGCTGGGAAGAGGCCGCCTATGGCCACGCCTTCTCCAAGCGCATCATAGGCAATGCCTTGCTGGGTTACACCCTGTTTCAGGCTCTCGGCAATCAACCCAAGAGGTTTACCGACTTTTTCGAAGAGCTGAGCGGCCTCTATCTGGCCGACAGTGAGCGCCAGGATGCCCTGATAGACAAGTTGCTCAAGTGTGAGAACTGGCACTACACCCTGGATACTCAACCCAGAATGGTGGTACTGGATACCCGTACCCGCCGCTGGCGCAGCGAATCCAACCTGGCCAAGCCTTCCGGGTTGATGGATTGGGAGGCGCTGATGGATCTTCAGCAGGCACTGCTGGGGCAGGATAAGGTCATCATAGTGTCGGCGGCACCGATTTTCGGGGTCAAACTGATTGAGGCGGTGCAGCGCACGGCCACCCTGATCGGAGCTTCGCTGCTGGTGGACGCCGAAAACTGGATGGCGCACCCCGGCGCCGCCAACGCCCTGTTGTCGATCTTCATGCACAGACGTACCCCGCAGGAGTTTGTGATCCTCTCCGGCGATGTGCATTACTCCTTTGCTTATGACATAGGGATCCGCTTTCGCCGTGCCAGTCCCAACATTTACCAGATCACCGCCAGCGGCATCAAAAATCAGTTCCCGGAAAAGCTGCTGCCTGTGTTTGATAAGCTCAACGGCTGGCTCTATGGTCATTTCTCGCCGCTCAATCTGCTGACCAAACGCAAACGTATGTCGATCCGCGGGCGCCGCCCCAATGGGGAACGCAGCAAGCGCCTGGTCAACCAAAGCGGTATCGGCCTCCTGGAACTGGCAGAAAACGGCGCCCCCCAGCGGATAGCCGTACTGCATGCCGATATGAGCCTGACCGAGTTTCAAGCGCCCAAAGAGAGCCGCGACTGACAAAGGCTCAAGCTTGCTCACCTGCCTTTGGAGTCGTTTTCGGCGGATTGATATCAGGAGTGGTTATCGTCTCCTTGACAACTTCCGAGGCACAGGCGTCTGGATAAAGCTCATCATAGACATCCAGCGCCCTATCACGGAAAGAAAGCACGATGTAACCTATCAGCAACTCCAGTGCAATCACCACAACACCATACCAAGAGCCAAACAACTTAAGGAACAGATCCCAAAGCTCAGCGGTATCACCGCTCTTGATCGCGATACCGGCCAAACCGGACAAGGGCAAGATCAATATGGTTACACCAAAAGCAGTCAACAGATTAGTACTTATTTTAATTAAGGTTTCCGCATGTACTTCTCTGGCTTTACGACTCCTTTGCTCCACTTTCATTTGTCACATCCTTTTATTGACCTAATACAATCAAAATAACTGTTACTTTGGCTAATGTTAACCATCTCTAGCAAGTACAGCACCCACCTCTCGACTGCAATACAACACACTGAATGGCTACCTGCTCCAATTCATATGTTCCCATTGAAGTAATGGCGCGTTGCCCGGCTTATGGCATACTCAGGCGAAACCACCTTGGGAGCCTAAGATGCATCTGTGTCACTGCCAACTTGAGCAACATGGCGAAGCGATACGCGCCATCTTCAACCATGCCATTGCCCATACCACAGCCCTTTATGAATACCAGCCAAGGAGCGAACAGCAGATCCGCGATTGGTTCGGCGCCAAACAGCAAGGCAGTTGGCCAATTCTGGGCGCCGAGGATGAGCAGGGGCAACTGTTGGGATTTGCCAGCTTAGGCCCGTTTCGCGGCTATCCGGCCAACCTCTACTCGGTGGAACACTCTGTGTATGTGCACCCGGAGCATAGAGGCAAAGGGGTGGCGCGCTTTCTGATGCAGCATTTGATAACCCAGGCCCGGGAGCGCGGCATGCGCACCATGGTGGGCGCCATAGATGCCGGAAACCAGGCCAGTATTGCCCTGCACCTGAAGTTGGGGTTCAAGCACTCAGGCACCCTGCCCCAGGTGGGCTATAAGTTCGGCCGCTGGCTGGATTTGGCGTTTTATCAGCTTATGCTGCCGGGACCTGCCGAGCCCAAAGAGAACTAAGGAAGGTGCGAATAAGTCCCATGTGTGCTCTGCGTCGGCTTACAGGCCTGGATGCAAGGCGTGGTTCGCAGCAAATGGCCCTAGTCCTTTGCAAGAAGCACAACACAGCAGGCAGGCTTGTAAGCCACGCCCTTCGGGGCTTGCTCAGCAACCGGCTCTCTGCGTTATCCGACTTCGACAGGCCCCGGCATGCCTTCAGTCAGATGCCTTGAACGCCAATTGCTGTGTAAGCCAGAGTGCCACGAGGACTTGTTCGCACCTTCCCTCCCCCTTTCGGGCACGAGCCGATTTTCGTCTTATACCCCTGAAAAAATTCATCATTCCCGGGCAATCCGCCAGCGGCCATCTACACTTATTCAAGCGTATTTGCGAATAAGGGAACCCGATTAGATGACACTGGATTATATCGCACTGGGGCTGCTGATCTTTGTCGCCCTGGTGATCTTCTACGGGGTGATAGTGATCCACGACATCCCCTACGAGCTGGCCAAGAAACGTAACCACCCCCATCAGGACGCCATTCACTACGCCGGCTGGGTGAGCCTGTTTACCCTGCATGTGCTGTGGCCGTTTCTGTGGATCTGGGCCACACTCTGGCGCGAGGACCGGGGTTGGGGCTTTGACAAAATTCAACAGGAGCAGCAATCACTGCACCATGAAACCGTACTCTTGGCGCAGCAGTTGGAGCTATTGAGTGAAAAAGTCGCCGCCCTGGAAGCCCAAAAGCATGCCGCAGAGGCTCTTGCAGCGCCGAGTGCCCAAGTCCAAGTCCAAGTCCAAAGCCAAAACCAAGCCCCAACCAAAGTCCAAACATCTTCAGAAGAGCCCCCAGCCGACCCCAAACCCACCAGCGGCGTGAACTTGGATACGGCAGCAGACTCGACCGACATTCCAGGTACAGATAATCAGACCCAAAGCAATAACAAGAATGGGGAGAACAGATAAATGGATCTCTTGCTTATCCTCACTTACACCGCCATCTGTGTCGCCATCTTCAAGATTTTCCGCATTCCACTCAACAAGTGGAGCGTGCCCACCGCCGTGCTCGGCGGAGTAGTGCTGATAGGCACCTTG
This sequence comes from Shewanella sp. 38A_GOM-205m, assembly GCF_000518445.1. Lineage (NCBI taxonomy): Bacteria > Pseudomonadati > Pseudomonadota > Gammaproteobacteria > Alteromonadales > Shewanellaceae > Shewanella > Shewanella sp. 38A_GOM-205m. The sequence goes on from NZ_JADP01000020.1 coordinate 86,989, forward strand.
ATTTTGTTGATGAACTACAACCATCCCCATACCGCCATGGGCAGCCAGATGTATGTTACCACCCCGCTGATCCCCTCGGTGCGCGGCAAGGTCATAGAAGTGCCCGTCATCCCCAACAAACTGCTGAAAGAGGGCGAGCTGCTGTTCCGGGTCGATCCGACTCCTTATCAGACAGAAGTCACCCGGCTGGAGGCCAGCCTGGAGCAGGCCAAACAGGCGGTATTGGGGCTGGACGCCGCCTATAAGGCCGCCGAGGCCAGTCGCATCAAGGCCGAGGCCGAACGGGACAGAACCCAACTGGAATATGAGCGCTACCGCCGCGGTTTTGAAAAAGGCGCCTTCACCCGTGCCGATGTCGACAACCGTCGTCAGTACTATCTCGGCGCCCAGGCCTCAGTAGAGGCGGCCGAGGCCGAAGCCCGGCGCGCCAAGCTGGCACTGGAAGCCGAGTATCAGGGGCAAAACACCCAGGTGGCCGAAATTGCCGCCATGTTGGAAAAAGCCAGATTCAATCTGGAGGAAACCAGCATGCGCGCCCCCTCAGACGGTTATGTGACCCAGTTGACCCTGAGACCGGGAATGATGGTGGTGCCCATGCCCCTCAGGCCTGTGATGACCTTTGTCCATCAGGAGGAGCGCTTTTTTGTCGGCGCCTTTAGGCAAAACTCGCTGCTGCGGCTGAAACCCGGTTTCAAGGCCGAGCTGATCTTCCGCGCCCTGCCGGGCAAGGTGTTTCAAGCCGAAGTTGTCGAAGTACTGCCGGCCATAGGCGAGTCTCAGGTGCAGGCGCAGGGGCAGCTCTATGGCTCGTCACAAATTCGCCTCAACGGCCGGCCACTGGTGAAACTCAAGCCGCTGGATGATCTGAGTCAGTATCATTTGCCACTGGGCACCAATGTGGAGATCGCCATCTATTCCGATAGCTTTGAGCATGTATCAATCATGCGTAAGGTATTGATAAGGATGAAAAGCTGGCAGAACTATCTCTATCTGGATCACTGATATTCCTTATCGACGCGCAAGCCTTTGGCAAGAGTAAAAAGCCCCGGGAACACTCCCGGGGCTTTTTTGTATCCCATCTCAGCCTCAGCCGATGGCGGCCTCGGGAGCCGCCTGGAAGCGCCTGGCGTGATAGAGGCAGAAGAGTGCAAACCAAGCGGCACTCACCAGGAAACCGGCCAGGGTGGAATGCAGCAGCCCCATGGCCAGATACCCCAGCGCCGCCCCGAAGGCGACGGTCAGGGCATAAGGCAACTGGGTCAGCACATGATCTATATGGTGACAGCCGGCGCCGGTGGCCGACAGAATACTGGTGCTGGAGATGGGCGAACTGTGGTCGCCAAACACAGCGCCGGCCAGCACAGCCGACAGCATGGGCAGCAGAAGTTGGATATCGCTGGCGGCGGCCATATCTCCGGCGAGTGGCAACATGATACCGAAAGTCCCCCAACTGGTGCCTGTGGCAAAGGCCATGGCGCAGGAGAGCACAAACACCACCACAGGCAGCAGCCCTGTGGGCAGATTGCCGTTAGCCAGGCTGGCGAGATATTTGCCGGTTTCCATGTCACGCACCACGGCGCCTATGGTCCAGGCAAACAGCAGTATGTTGATCGCCGGCAACATGGCCATGACCCCTCTGGGGGCGGCACGCAGCCAAGTGGATATCCCAAGGCCGAGGCGCAGAGCCAACAGGCCAGACACCGCCAGGCTGCAAAGGGCGCCGTAAACCAAAGACGAACCCACATTGGTATGTTCAAAGGCGCCCAGCACACTGAAGGCCCGACCATTGGCGGCCAATACCTGGGCCCCGGAGTCCAGCATGAAATAGATACTCGCCGCCGTCAGTGTCACTATCGGCAACACCATATCCAGCATGCCGCCGCGGCTGTCGGCCGGGGCTTCCATATCCAGCCCTATTGGCCTGCCCTTGGATTCATCCCAGAGCTTGCCTTCGAGCGCCCGCTGCTCATGCTGTCGCATCGGCCCAATATCCAGTTGGAAGGCGATGACCACCACCACCATGATCAGGGTAAATACCGCATAGAGATTCATGGGGATCATCTGCACAAAGGCGGCGATCGGGCTCTGGTCTGTCACCCCATGGGCCACGAGTATGCCGCCCACCAGGGCAATGATATAGGCCCCCCAGGAGGAGATGGGCATCAATACGCACACGGGCGCCGCGGTTGAGTCCAGCAGATAGGCCAACTTGGCGCGGGAGATCTGGAATCTGTCGGTCACAGGGCGGCAAATGGGCCCCACCGACAAGCTGTGGAAGAAGTCGTCAATAAAGAAGGCAAACACCATCAAGCCGGTGAGCGACTTGGCACTCTTGCGGCTCTGGCAGCGCCTGGCGGCCCATTCGGCGAAGGCCCGGGTCGCCCCCGAGGCGGTCATCAAGCTGATAAGCCCACCCAGCAGCAGCATAAACAGCAGCATATTCAGGTTATCGCTGTTGGGAGCACCATCGACCCAGAAGATTTTCAGCACACTGTCAAACAGGTAACGCAGCGATTGCAGCGGTGAAAACTGCTGTAACATCAGGCTGCCGGCGACTATGCCAACCCCGAGGGAGAGCAGTACTCTACGGGTGATGATCGCCAGCGCAACCGCCAGCAGAGGAGGAACTATGGACCAGGGAGAGTCCGCAAAATGCATGATATTCATGATCTCTTTACACCTAAAACAACTAAGGTGGAGATCTACCGATAGGATCGAAGAAACTCAGACCAAGGAGGGCAGAAACTTCTCAGCTCCTTCAGGTAGCGCTCCATAGTGGATGACTATGGCAGTCCTGCACCTGTTAGATACAGAACCAGCAGCTAGGTTTGATGGCCTGGCTACTTCGGCGCCGACTCCTTTCCCCGGGCCTCAAAGGCATCACCCTCTTCCCGGTTACTCTTAGGCAGCGCGCCTCTACTCAAAGGTATTCGACTGGCATTCTAACTATCACGGCCCCAATAGCAAGCCGGATTGTGCCTCTGGCGGTAAATATCCCGCCCGGTTGGCATTAAGCCTTTGGTAAGTGACTCATGTCTGGGCTCGCAAATGCCAGCTCCGGCTGTTGACGGCAACCACAGCTGCACCTAGGATCGCCCTCCCCTACCGCGACACTGAAATAACAATTAAAGGTGTGCAAATGACTCTGTTACAACGTTTTTGTGTGGCACTCTGTGCCTTGTTCTCCAGCCATTCCATGGCAACGCCCACCCGGGCACCTATACTGCTGCAAGGCGCCATGGATGTCGAAGTCGACACCCTGGTTCAGGCCCTGAAAGACCCCAAACAGACAACTCTTGGTTCCTGGACTTTCTGGCAAGGCACTGTGGATGGCTATCCTGTCATAGTGTCCCGTACTGAAATAGGTATGGCCAATGCGGCCGCCTCCACCACACTGGCGATAGAAAAATTTCAACCCGGTTTTATTATCAACCAGGGCACCTCCGGCGGCCACGACCCGGCGCTGCACCGCGGCGACATAGTGCTGGGGAAATACAGCTTCAATATGGGTTCCTATCGCAGCGATCTACACCCCAAAGGCCAAGGCATAGATCCCAAACGCTGGCATAACTTCGATGTCACCATGCGTTTGCGTCAGGATGGCAAGCTGGTGGAACACAAGCGCTTTGATGCCGATCCCAAGTTGCTGGCTCTGGGACAACAACTGGTGTCAGCTTATCGCCATGGCAAGGTAGTGACCGGCGTGATCGGCAGTGCCGATGAGTGGAACCGCGAAGTCGACCGCATCGAGTGGCTGCACCAAACTTATCAAACCTCGGCCGAAGAGATGGAAACCGCTGCGGCCGCCCTGGTTGCCAAGGCCTATGAGATCCCTTTTATCGGGATTCGGGTACTCTCCAATACCGACCTGCACGGCGAAGAGTTTGAGCCACAAACCGCTATCCACTGTCAGCAGTTTGTCATTGAGTACACCAAGAAGTTGATCGCAGGTTTGGAAGGTAAATAAAACCTAGTCGCTCTAATGGCAAACAAGTGCCGCTGGATTGTCTCTTTGGCGTTTCCTGTAAGCACCTAATCTTAAGTAATCAGCAATAAGAGAAATTGCTTGGATTACCGGCTGGAAAACAAACATTGCGGGCACCACCAGGGTGCCCGCATCATAACTGTCAGACAGGATAACTTGGGTTTAGTCACGCAGCTTGTAGCTGACCTCGACCCTGTCGGAGAAAGTTACCTGGCCATACTCATAGCTCTGGTTGATAGCGCCTTCAGCCATCATGGCGGCCTTGTACATCACAGGGCGCACCGGGCCTTGGTCGAAATAACGAATCGACCAGACGCCATCGAGTTTCTCGCCGAATCCGGCTGCCAGCTCACTGGCCTTTTGCTTGGCATCTTCAATGGCCGCCTGCCGCGCCTGCTTGCGCATCTCGGCTTCTTTACTGGACTTAAGGTTGATCTGGTTCACCTTGTTGATCCCGCCTATTAGCGCCGAGTCCAGTATGGGGTTGAGCTGATCCAACTGTTTCACCAACACGGTCACACTGCGACTGGCGCGATACCCCTTGAGCTCGGGCGCCTTGTCCTTGAGGTAAACATACTCAGGTTGCAGATTCAGATTGGCGGCTGCAATCGACTCCTTGGCGACCCCAGCCTTGAGCAGGCGCTCGATAAAAGCGGCCACCGCCTTGTCGGATGCGGCCTTGGCCGCCTTGGCATCAGATTCGCTTAATGACACTTCAACATGGATTTCAGCCATATCCGGCTCAACCTGTATCTGGCTGACGCCTGTAGTTTCCAGCAGAGGTCTATCCTGAGCCAGTACCGAGTGGCTCATCAGAGTAGCGGGTAACAGTGCGCCTATCAGCGCCAGATTCAGCAGAGATTTTTTCATCTTGGTTCTCCAAAAAGTTCGCTTTCGTTGACCATAGAAACGCAGCCGGCTGACAAAAGGGTTAAAAAAATCAAAAAATTTTTCAACGAGGTTTTGAAGCGGCAACCGAGATGGCAACATAGAACATAAATTAACCAGCCCAACTGTACCTTTTCTATGGCTGAGGTATAATCGCCGCCAATTTTACCGGCACCCAAGCGTGCTCCATCAGCTTTAGCATTGCGGAAAACAGCTCTTGAAGAAATCAGTCGACATTTTTGATCCCAAGCAGACCACGACTCTGGACACTCCGGCCAAGACTCTGGCACAGGAAAACAGCCCTGCCGAGGCCCAAACCAGCGGCAATCGCATCGGCTTTGTCAGCCTGGGCTGCCCCAAGAACCTGGTGGATTCCGAGCGGATCCTCACCCAACTGCGCATCGACGGCTATGAGGTTACCAACAGCTATGACAATGCCGACCTGGTAATAGTCAACACCTGTGGCTTTATTGATGCCGCGGTGGAAGAGTCGCTGGATGCCGTGCGTGAAGCGTTGGAAGAAAACGGCAAGGTGATAGTCACCGGCTGCCTGGGCGCCAAGGAAAACCAGATCCGCGAAGTGCATCCGGATGTACTGGAGATCACCGGCCCCCACAGCTATGAAGCCGTGCTGAACCATGTGCACAAATATGTGCCCAAGCCGGAGCACAACCCCTTCACCTCGCTGATCCCGCAAGCCGGCGTTAAGCTGACCCCCAAGCATTATGCCTACCTGAAGATTTCCGAAGGCTGCGACAACCGCTGTACCTTCTGCATCATTCCGGCGCTGAGGGGCGATCTGGACAGCCGCAGTGTCGGCAGCGTGCTGGATGAAGCCAAACGCCTGGTGGAAAGCGGCGTTCAGGAAATTCTGGTCGTCAGCCAGGACACCTCGGCCTACGGCAAAGACAAGGGCGGCCGCACCGACTTCTGGAACGGCATGCCGGTGAAGCAGGATATCACTACCCTGGCCCGCCATCTGGGCAAGATGGGGGTGTGGGTACGCCTGCACTATGTCTACCCTTACCCTTGGGTCGATGAGCTGATCCCGCTGATGGCCGAAGGACTGATCCTGCCCTATCTGGATCTGCCGCTGCAGCATGCCAGCCCTCGCGTGCTCAAGATGATGAAACGCCCCGGCCGGGTCGACCGCCAGTTGGACGCCATCAAGAAATGGCGAGAAATCTGCCCGGATCTGGTGATCCGCTCAACCTTTATCGTTGGCTTCCCCGGTGAAACCGAAGAGGATTTCGAAATCCTGCTGGACTTCCTGCGTGAAGCAAGGCTGGACCGCGTAGGCTGCTTCAAGTACTCGGAAGTCGATGGCGCCGTGGCCAATACCTTGGCCGAGCTTATCAGTGAAGAGGTCAAGCAGGACCGCTATGAGCGTTTCATGCAGGTGCAGGCCGAGATCAGTGCCGAGCGGCTGGCGCGCCTGGTAGGCCGTGAGCTGGATGTCCTTATCGATGATGTGGACGAGGAAGGCGCCATTGGCCGCTGCTATGCCGATGCACCTGAAATCGACGGCATGGTATTCTTAAACGGAGAAGTGGAACTGAACCCAGGGGACATGGTGCGCGCACTGATCACTCATTCTGATGAGCACGATCTGTGGGCCGAACTGGTGCAGATGCCGGATTAAACTCTCCCAACACCTTGGAGAAATCTTTCTTGAGGTGTCAGCAGGGTGAAAAGATTAGAGTCATAAAATCAAAAGGGGCAACACCCTGTTGCCCCTTTCCATTGCGTCCTTTACGACTGTATGATCCTTTGCCCTTCTTCGGCTTCTCGCTGCGACAGCGAAACAGTGAACTGGTCACCACGGCCTTGAGGGCGTTATCTTTGATCTGTCCACGACCGGATTCATGTTCCAGCAGTGCGGTCTGCTTAATATATTTGGCCATATCGGCTCCTTATTTCAGTGGAATGAGACTTGCCCGACCATACCGGACAAAAATCGCGCAAATACTACTCCCTTTTGTACCAATAACCAAATATCTTAATCTTGGCCCAAAGTACAATGTCGCGTTTCGCCTTATTCATGTTATTAAAAACAATCACTATTCAGTCTGTTTCAGTCAATCCGGGAGGGTTTGTTCTGTGATATTCAGGTTCTGTTGTCTGGCGCTGCTGGCACTCGCTTGTTCACCACAGCTGCTTGCCGCAGAAACCTGTGAGCTGACCATGGGGTATCGCACCAATGCCAGGGCCCCCTATATTGCTGAAGCACCGGATAACAGTGGCCTCTATCTCAGCCTGTATCAAGACGCGGCGGCAAGAATAGGTTGTAGTCTCAAGGTAGTGCGAGCGCCGAAAAAGCGTATTCTCTGGGAAATTGCCAAGGGCAATATCGACTTCTATCCCGGGCTGGCCTTCTCCAAAGAGCGCCACGACTACGCGCATTTCATCGCCAACGGCCTGTCTGAACGCTATATCGGCGTCAGCCGCGCCGACTTGAGTGACATCACCTCGTTGCAGCAATTGGTGGATAAGCAGCTGGTGCTGCTTATCTCCCCCGGCAGCTATCAGCTGGGTGGTTTACCGGACAAATTGATAGTGCGCAAGCCACCGGACATGAGCACAGACTCGGCGATAGCCTTTCTCAAACAGCATCAGGGTGATTTCTATGTCTACGATGAATCAACCCTGAGATATTGGCTGAAAACCCATCCTCAGCACGGGCTGAAACTGCATCCCTACTGCTGCGATCACAGGCGACAAGGACACCTGGGCTTCTCACGCAAGAGCCGTTATTTCAGTGCCGGAGCCAATCCAAATTATATTGCCGACAGGCCGATATCCATTGACAACAGCCCTTGGGAGTTGCAGCCGGACAGCCTAGCCTACGCACTGCAGCAGGCCTTGCAAGACATGGCCGAAAGCGGTGAAACCGAGTGGCGTTATCAATACTATATGCAGCAGGTATCACAAGCGGCGGCTGTGCCCTAATCCTCCTGTTCATACAAGGAGTATTGCCCCCTATTCCATTGATACATTTTGGATCAATTCAGCCTGAGTCCAGTATCTAATGGGTACACTACTGCTTTTGGGTCGCAAAGAGTTGTAATATGTTTTCCCGCAAGCCGTTGACGCCACAGGCACAGCTGGACTTGGCCATGACCTTGATGGCCGAAGAGGAGCAGCGCCTGCAAAACGCCCTTGAGCTGGTACTGCACAGCAGTCAGCAAGCGATAACAAAACGCCTGCAACGGGCCAAAATCGATGCCGATATCTTCCCGCCGGTTCATCAGGACTATCTCAATGCCATGGCACTGCAACATCTGTTCACCATGCTGCATCAGGGAGACGAGCAAAGAGCCAACAGCATCTGCAATAACCTAAGAGAACTCAGCCAATGCCTACAGCCCGCCATTCAGGACAATGCCCACTGCGAAGAACAATATCGGCCGGTTTAATGCTGCTTTGTGGCTTGGCGCTAATTCCCGCTTCCAAGGCCCAGAGCAAATCACCCCAAGTCACTCCCGACCAGAGCACATCCGAGTTATTGTTACAACTGGATCAGCGGCTGCTCGCCAGCCGTAGCGCAACCAAAACCTTGAGCGACTGGTGTGATGAATATCAACTGGCCACAGACGCCAGCATTCGCGCCGAAGGAGAAAAGCATTTTATTCATGATGCTCCCAAGGAGGTCTACCGTCAGCTTAAAGTGGCGCCTGGAAGCCGACTTGGCCATCGCAAGGTGCGTCTTCTCTGTGGCGATAGAGTGTTGTCTGTCGCTGACAACTGGTATGTGCCCGAGCTCCTTACCCAGGAGATGAATCAACAGTTACAGCATACAAAAACCCCGTTCGGCACCGCCGTCAAGGCGCTGGACTTCAGGAGAGAAAACCTCCAGAGCCTGAAGCTGTGGCAAGGGAGCAAGGTGCTGCCGCCATTTGTATTGCAACACAAGGCGCTGCTTTTGCGAGCCGATGACAAGCCCTTTAGCCTGGTCATTGAACGTTACACCAGTGAACTGCTTCCCAAGTCGTCCGCAAATAAGCCGTCCGCAAAACAGCCAAGCATGGCGCAGTAATCCCTCAAAAACAGTAATCCAAGTTGATAAAAAAGCCCGCTTTAACTGCGCAACGTAGTTCACTTAAGCGGAGCTGCCTTGTGATTAACAGGATATCGGGTCTTTGATATTTTTACCGCCCTAGGCCGATTTGGCTTAGGGCGTTTGTCTATAAACAGGATGGACAAGTCTCCTCGCAGACTGTTTAGACGCTTCGGCGTATTACCTGGTGACACCGCTTTGCTCATGACTTTGAGCTGACTTGCGATGAACTGACAAGCGTACTTAAAGCTGATTTCATTGGGCATTCGACCGTGCTCTACTGCCGCCTGACTCGCTTCTCGTCTCACCAAGTTATAACCAAGCAGCAGCCCCCATAGCTCTTGATAGACA
>NZ_JADP01000021.1:0-92185 GCF_000518445.1 Shewanella sp. 38A_GOM-205m
CTGGACATTTAGCTCTACTATCCGACACTTCTTCATGCCGCTATAGATATAAATACTGCGACAAACCTCCTGCCCAACTCGGCCCTTCAAGATCCTGTGTCTATACTTTGGTGTCCATACAATGTGATACTGACAGCGATAGAAGACGTGCGATGCACTTTCATATCGGCTCATACTGCTTACTCCTTGATTTGCTGGTAACAAACCGAGTCAGTATGCAGTATGGGCACTCTTCGGGCTGAGCCCCGACTTGACGATCACCACCTCCATAGGAGGTGGTTTTGGGGTGACAATAAAAAAGGTGGAGCAAGCTCCACCTTTATGATTTAGTGTTCCCGGGTCTTGGCAAACTCAATGTCCGGATAGCGCTCCATGGACAAATTGAGGTTAACCATGGTCGGGGCAATATAAGTCAGGTTGTCGCCACCATCCAGCGCCAGGTTGGTGGAGCACTTGCGTCTGAACTCCTCCAACTTGCGGGCATCGTCACAGTAGACCCAACGCGCGGTTGCCACGTTGATGGCCTCATAGATGGCTTCCACGTTATATTCCGACTTGAGTCTGGCTACTACCACCTCAAACTGCAGCACCCCAACAGCGCCAACGATAAGGTCATTGGTGTCCAGAGGGCGGAAAACCTGCACGGCCCCCTCTTCCGAGAGCTGCACCAGGCCTTTAAGCAACTGTTTCTGCTTCAATGGATCTTTAAGGCGAATACGGCGGAACATCTCCGGCGCAAAGTTGGGGATCCCGGAGAACTTCAACTCTTCACCTTGGGTAAAGGTATCACCTATCTGAATGGTGCCATGGTTGTGCAGGCCTATGATATCACCGGCATAGGCTTCGGCGGCGCGCTCACGGTCACCGGCCATAAAGGTTACCGCATCGGAAATACTGACGGTTTTCCCTATACGGACATGCTTCATCTTCATGCCTTGGGTGTATTTGCCGGAAACGATACGCATAAAGGCGATACGGTCTCTGTGCTTGGGATCCATGTTCGCCTGGATCTTGAAAACGAAACCGGAAAACTTGTCTTCACCGGCTTCGACCAAACGCTCAGTGGTCTGTCTTGGCATTGGCTTGGGGGCCCAGGCGGTCAGGCCATCCAGCATATGGTCAACCCCGAAGTTACCCAGGGCGGTGCCGAAGAACACAGGTGTCAGCTCACCACTTAAGAACAGCTCGAGAGCAAATTCATTGGAGGCGCCGGTTACCAACTCCATCTCTTCACGCAGCTGCGCTGCCAGATCGCTGCCAACAGCTTGGTCCAACTCAGGGTTATCCAATCCTTTGAGTATCTTCACTTCCTGAATGGTGTGACCGTGACCGGTTTGATACAGGATGGTTTCATCGCGGTGGATATGGTAAACGCCTTTGAAAGACTTACCACAGCCTATAGGCCAGCTGACCGGAGCACAGAGAATATCGAGCTCGTTTTCCACTTCATCGAGCAATTCCATCGGATCGCGGATATCCCGGTCGAGCTTGTTCATGAAGGTGACGATAGGGGTATCACGCAGCCGCGTCACTTCCATCAGCTTACGGGTTCTATCCTCAACCCCTTTGGCAGCATCAATAACCATAAGGCAGGAGTCCACCGCTGTCAGGGTACGGTAGGTATCCTCAGAGAAGTCTTCGTGGCCTGGGGTATCCAGCAGGTTAACCAGGCAGTCGTTGTAGGGGAACTGCATCACAGAAGTCGTGACCGAGATCCCCCGCTCCTTTTCCATCTCCATCCAGTCAGATTTTGCATGCTGAGACGAGCCACGACCTTTCACTGTACCGGCAGATTGAATGGCGCGGCCATGGAGCAAGACTTTCTCTGTAATGGTGGTTTTACCCGCATCCGGGTGAGAAATGATGGCGAAGGTGCGGCGCTTGTCCACTTCGACTTTAATACCTGACATGTTCTTCCGTACACTTATGACGCTTGAAAAAGGCGCAAATTATAGCGCCTCACTCAGGCCTTGGCTAGGCAAGGCCTTTGATTGTCAGATAAAGGCAGATCAGTTAGCTGTCTGTTGTACAGGTTGCGGCGTTTGCTCCAGCAATGCCAGTTCCATTCTGGCATATCTGTGCTCGACAAAATCATAGATATTGGTAGCCAGCGCCAGGCGCAGATAATCGGCGGCCTTATCCTTATGGCCTTGCTCGGTCGCCACCTTGGCCAAATAGAAATAGGCTTCACACAAGCGCTCGGCATATTCTTTGGGGTGAGTCAGGCCACTCTTGGCCATGGCAAACACTTGGGACTCGTCAACCGCGCCCAGATAATAGTCGACCAGCACAGTCGCCCAGGCATTGTCATCCAGACGGGTGCGGTTGAACTGCAGCCTTGCCAGTGCTTCCTGGGGAGAGAGCTCATATTCGGTCAGATATAGCCACAGCGCCCGGTAACCATCGCTTTCATCCTTGAGGTAAAAGCTTTCCATGTCTTTGGCCGCAAGCTCTTTGCGATCGCCATAGTAAAGGGCAATTCCGCGATTGAGAAAGGCATAATCATATTCAGGCGATAATTCAAGAACCGCATCAAACGCCTCGTAGGCACTTTCAAACTCACCTTCCTGGGTGTAATAGATACCGAGGAAGTTATAGGCATCGGCCAAATCCGGTTGCAATTTCAGCGCCTGATGGAAATCGATACGTCCGAGGATCCTCAAGCCCACGCTGTCGTATATAACGCCGCGATCATAATGAAAACGGGCGCGTTGCTCTGTGGTCAGCTCTGCTCTGGCCAGGATTTCGTTGAGTTTTGCCAGAGTAACTTCCAACTTATAGTCCGGCAAGACAGGGGCGACCAACAATTCACTGTTGGCTTCAGACGCCGGCAGGGAAGCGCATCCCGAAGTCAACAAACTGGCTCCGGCCAGTACAGAAAACACAGCGGCGCGCAGATTAAAACTCATCCAATCCTTCCTTTGTCATATCCCAATGCAGGCTCAATCATAGCAATACAGCAGTGCCTACGCTATCAAGCCGCAGTGGCAAATCCAAGATAATTTAAGTGGTGGCAATAAAAAAGGAGACCCCAAGGTCTCCTTTTCTCATGCTATGAAAGCTTACTCGGCTGCTTCTGGAGCGGCTTGTTGTGCTTCCTTGATAGACAGACGCACACGGCCCTGACGATCCACTTCCATTACCTTAACGGTAACTTCCTGGTTCAGTTGCAGGTAGTCGGATACGTTGGCCACACGCTCTTCAGCGATTTGAGAGATGTGTACCAGGCCATCTTTACCAGGCAATATGTTAACGAAGGCACCGAAGTCAACGATGCGGATAACTTTACCCTTGTAGATGCGACCCACTTCCACTTCAGAGGTGATCTCTTCGATACGGCGGATAGCTTCCTTGGTGGCATCGGCATTGTTTGAAGCAATCTTCACAGTGCCGTCGTCTTCCAACTCGATAGTGGTACCTGTCTCTTCGGTCAGTGCACGGATAGTTGCACCGCCCTTACCTATCACTTCACGGATCTTCTCAGGGTTGATCTTGATGGTAGTGATACGTGGAGCATGGTCAGAGATATCGTCACGGGCAGAGCCAATGGCCTGATCCATTACATTGAGGATATGCACACGGGCACCATAGGCTTGCTGCAGCGCAATTTCCATGATCTCCTTAGTGATACCTTCAATCTTGATATCCATCTGCAGTGCAGTTACACCATCACGGGTACCGGCCACTTTAAAGTCCATATCACCCAGGTGATCTTCATCGCCCAGAATGTCAGACAGTACGACGAAGTCATCACCTTCTTTCACCAGACCCATGGCGATACCGGCAACAGAAGTCTTGATAGGTACACCGGCATCCATCAGCGCCAGAGAAGTACCACATACAGACGCCATAGAGCTGGAGCCGTTGGATTCAGTGATTTCAGATACTACGCGCACGCTGTATGGGAATTCTTCGGCAGAAGGCATTACTGCGTTGATACCACGCCATGCCAGCTTACCGTGACCGATTTCACGACGCTTGGGTGAACCCACCATGCCGGTTTCACCGACAGAGTATGGAGGGAAGTTATAGTGCAGCATGAAGCGGTTGGTACGCTCGCCCATGATGGAGTCAATCTTCTGCGCATCACGCTCGGTACCCAGAGTACAAGTCACCAAAGCCTGAGTTTCACCACGGGTAAACAGGGCGCTACCGTGAGTACGTGGCAGCACGCCGGCCATCACAGACAGGGCACGCACCATATCAGGCTCACGACCGTCGATACGAGGCATACCTTTGATGATGCGGCTACGAACCACTTTCTTCTCCAGGCTACCCAGCAGGCCGTCCAGCTCACGCTGATCCAGCTCAGGGTTTTCCTCGAGCAGCTTTTCGATAGCGGCTTTCTTGACTTCAACTACCGCATCGCGACGCTCATGCTTGGCGATGATCTGGTAAGCGGCGGTAAGACCTTCTTCGGCCAGCGCCTTAACCTTGGCAACCAGCTCTTCGTTGGCAACAGGAGCTGTCCAGTCCCAAGCAGGCTTACCGGCTTCGACCTTGAGTTCATTGATGGCATTAACCACCACCTGCTGCTGTTCGTGACCGTATACCACGGCGCCCAGCATCACTTCTTCAGGCAGGGCCTTGGCTTCAGATTCCACCATGAGCACGGCGCTCTGAGTACCGGCAACAACCAGATCCAGCTGGCTGTTTTCACGCAATTCTGCACCAGGATTCAGCACGTACTCGCCATTGATGTAACCGACACGTGCCGCCCCCAGAGGACCATTGAATGGAATACCGGAAATAGCCAAAGCAGCAGAGGTACCTATCATGGCCACAATGTCTGGCTCGATCTGTGGATCAACAGAAACCACAGTGATGATCACTTGGACTTCGTTAGTGAAGCCGTCAGGGAACAGTGGACGGATAGGACGGTCAATCAGGCGGGCGATCAGTGTTTCATCTTCAGATGGTCGACCTTCACGCTTGAAGAAACCACCAGGGATCTTACCGGCTGCGTAAGTCTTTTCCTGATAGTTAACAGTCAGCGGGAAGAAGTCACGGCTTGGGTCTGCTTCTTTCTTGCCAACCACAGTCACCAGAACTGTAGTATCGCCCATGCTGGCCAGAACGGCTGCATCGGCTTGGCGTGCAATAACCCCTGTTTCCAGAGTGACTGTGTGTTGACCATACTCAAAACTTTTTACAATAGGATTCACTTGACCCATTCCTTAATTTAATAACCTTGAATTTCGCGCGTAAGTATACTGCAAACATCTTGAATAGATAAAGAGTGCCAGATGATGACAAAGGCGCTTCTTTTTTCTAAAGTGGACTATATCAACCACAAGTTGCTGCATTGCTACCAATTTGGACTAGCCTTGAATATAGAATTCGACTACAAAGCAGGAAGAGGCAGATGAATACTGCCAGGTTCAAATCACTCACCTGGAAGCAGACCAATCTGGTGGTTTTCACTGCGCTATTCTTTGCCGTTGCCATTTTTATCATCGAAATTTTGATAGTGGTGACTACAGAAAGGCAGTCCTTGATCAGCAGCCAGCAGGAGCTGCTCGATTCTGTGGAGCAGCCTGCCGCCAATGCTGTCTGGGCGCTGGATGATAATCTGGCCCGGCAAACCCTTGAAGGGGTGATGAAGGTAGACCATGTCGGTTCGGCCAAGATCACTCTGGACGACAACTCTCTATTCGTGAATCTCGGCAGCAGCCGCCCGGAGCCCTCAGATACTTTCGGGGATATCAGTCTCAAACTGTTTGGCGATCTCAAGCAGATATCAAGGCCACTGCAACGGCCCTTTTATTTTGAAGGTGCGCAAAAAGAGCAACTGATAGGCACGCTCACTATCAATTATGATACCCGAGAGCTGACCCAAAGCCTTATCAGCCAGTTGCAGTTCAGTTTTGCCGCCACCCTGGCCAGGGCATTGTTTCTGACTCTGGTGCTGTCCATAGTGTTTCACCGTTTTCTGACTCAGCCTATCGCCCGTATCAGCGAGGCGATAGACAAAATTGACCCGGAATCACCGGATGAAAACATGCTGCCGGTATCGGCCAACCACAAAGATGATGAGTTGGGGCTGGTTACCTCCAAGTTCAACCAGATCCTCAAACAGTTCAGCCAGACCCAAAGCAAGCTGCGTAAAATGGCGACCCGGGATCCACTCACCGGCCTGCCCAACCGTACCTTGCTACTTGAAACCATAGCCGTCACCATTCAACGCGCCAGGGTACACAGACGTAACTTCAGCCTACTGTTTATCGACCTCGATAGGTTCAAAAACGTCAACGATTCCCTGGGTCATGCGGTGGGTGATCAGTTTCTGGCAAGAATCGCCCGCATTTTGGAGCGGGTGGTCGGTGACAAGGGCACAGTGGCCCGTCTAGGCGGCGATGAGTTTGTGATCCTGGCCGATGAAATCCAATCACCGACCCAGGCCGCCGACTTTGTCGACAAGTTGCTGGTCCAGCTCAATACTCCGGTGCAGCTCAACGAACATGCCATTCACCCGGCCGCTTCCATAGGTATCTCCATCTACCCCGAAGATGGTCTGAGCGCCGAAGATCTTATTCGTCATGCCGATATCGCCATGTACAGTGCCAAGGCCGCCGGTTCCAACCAATGGGCTTTCTTCAAGCAACAGATGACAGAGCGAGCGGCGGTGAGACTGCGCACCGAAGCCTCCCTGCACGATGCCATCCGTAACAACGAATTCCTGTTGCACTTTCAGCCTAAGGTCAATATAGAGACCGGCGAGTTGATGGGATGTGAGGCGCTGATCCGCTGGCAAAAAGACGGCCGTCTGATAAGCCCCATGTCGTTTATTCCCGTGGCGGAAGAAACCGGGATCATCATCCCTATCGGCCGCTGGGTCATAGAGCAAAGCTGCCGGGTGCTGCGCCGCTGGCAAAAACGCTATAACTTCAGCACTCCTATCGCCGTCAATGTAGCCTCACAGCAGTTTGCTGACGCCAGCCTGGTACCGGATATCAAACAGATGGCGCTGCGCTATCAGATAAAGCCCGAATTGCTGGAAGTGGAGATCACCGAGACCTCGCTGATGAATGATATTGAGTTGGCAATCAGCAAGCTGGAGCAACTTAAATCCGCAGGGTTCGGTATTGCCGTCGATGACTTCGGTACAGGTTACTCATCCCTTTCCTATCTGAGACACTTGCCAATCACCACCATGAAGATTGACCGCTGTTTCGTGACCGACCTGCCCCAAGAGAGCGCAATAGCTTCCACTATTTTGATGTTGGGACGGCAACTGGATCTGAAAATTGTCGCCGAAGGCATAGAGAACGAGCAGCAACTTGAGTGGCTGAAGCAAAATCACTGCGCCATAGGTCAAGGCTTCTATTTCAGTCAGCCGCTGTCACTGGAAGAGTTTGAGGCCAAGTACATCATCCCGAATAACGCCAGGATCCTGGAGCTGGATGGCCAACTAAGCTGAGCTTGAGCCGATAAGCTTCGCTGCATTCACTCACTCTGAAAAGCCCGTGCTCAAAGAGAATGCCTGGGCAGAATTTTTAAAGACAGGTTAGGATGAAAGCGCACAGAAAAGGGCATGATTTCAATAAGCTTGCCCCAAATTGCAGATACAAAAAAGGAGGCCTGGGCCTCCTCTTCTTTTGGTACAGTTCGCGATTAGCGACGCAGACCCAGCTTCTGGATCAGAGCGGTATAACGAGCAACCTCGGTACGCTTCAGGTAAGCCAGCAGCTTACGACGAGAGCTAACCATACGCAGCAGACCACGACGTGAGTGGTGATCGTGAGTGTGCTCTTTGAAGTGGTCTTGCAGGTGGTTGATCTGAGCAGTCAACAGTGCAACCTGAACTTCAGTAGAACCAGTGTCGTTTTCGCCACGGCCGAATTCAGCCAGGATTTTCGCTTTCGCTTCAGTACTTAGTGACATGTGTCTCTCCAAAATAGTCTTGATAGTTTCCCCAGCCGATCACTAACTCAGCCAAGGGCGCGACATAATAACCTCAAGGGCCGTAGATCGCAAGTCAAGCTCAGCTTTTTGCCTCAGGCAACACCACCAAACGCTTGGGAGCCAACAAACCATCGTCATTCATCATACCAACACCGATAAAGCGCTTGCTGTCACCCAAGGTGATCCGCACCAGAGTATCGGCTTCCAACTTGGCGACCCGCACCGGGTTACCATTAAGCAAATATCCGGCCATGGCATCGGGAACATTGCACTCGGGAAGGTCGGCAACCGCAGTGTCCATGGGAAGCAGCAAAGGGTCCAACAGCTCGGAAGGCACCCGCTCTTCGGTCATGGCCTGTTCCAGCAAGGCTTCAAGCTGTGCCAGACTAACCATGCGCTCATAGGGATAACCCGCCACCTGAGTGCGGCGCAGCATGATCACATGTGCGCCGCAGCCAAGCATTTCGCCCAAGTCATCTACGATAGTGCGAATGTACGTGCCCTTGGAGCAGTGAATATCCAGCGTCAGCTCGTCATTCTCCAAAGAGATGAACTTGAGCTCGTAGACATGAATAGGCCTGGCTTCGCGGGGCACTTCTTTGCCTTCCCGGGCGTACTTGTACAAGGGTTGGCCCTGATACTTGAGCGCCGAGTACATGGAAGGCACCTGCATGCTATCGCCGCGAAAATGCTCCAGTGCCTCTTCCAGTTGAGTCATGGAAAACTCAACCGGCCGGGTTTGTACCACTTCACCGTCAGAATCGCTGGTATCAGTGCGCTCTCCAAGCTTGGCTGTCACCAGATAGCGTTTATCGGCATCCAACAGGTGCTGGGAAAACTTGGTGGCTTCGCCAAGACAGATGGGCAGCATACCTGTCGCCAGAGGATCCAACGCGCCGGTATGGCCGGCCTTGGCGGCGTTGTAGATCCGCTTTACCCTTTGCAGGGCAAAGTTGGAACTCATGCCAGTGTCTTTATCCAACAGGACGATACCATCGACCAAACGGCCTTTGGGACGACGCGCCATCAGTTGTTTTCCTCATCCTTGTCTTGAGACTCGGTGCCAAAGGTCTGCTGTTTGGCCTTGTCCTGATTGATGACCTCGGTCACCAGGTTGGACATTCTCATCCCCTCGACCAGAGACTTGTCATAGACAAATCTCAGCTCAGGCATCACCCTGAGTTTCATTCTGCCGGCAACCAAGGTGCGGGCATAAGGCGCTGCCTTGTTGAGTGCAGCCAGCTTTTCGTCGACCTTGACAGGGTCTTCTTCAAAGAAGGTGACAAACACCTTTGCATAACTCAGATCCCGTGAGACTTCCACGTCATTGACAGTGACCATGCCTACACGAGGATCTTTCATATCACGCTGCAGTACCTGCGCCAGCTCCTGTTGCAGTTGCTGTGCGATACGCCGGGTACGACTAAATTCTTTTGCCATAGTATTCTTCCCCAAAATCAACAAGGGCGGCCTCAGCCGCCCTTTTCGATGTTGTCGTTACAGGGTACGGGCAACCTCGACGGTTTCGAACACCTCAATCTGGTCGCCTACGCGAACATCATTGTAGTTCTTCACGCCGATACCACATTCCATGCCATTGCGAACTTCGCTAACGTCATCTTTAAAGCGACGCAGAGACTCAAGCTCACCTTCATAGATAACCACGTTCTCACGCAGAACCCGGATAGGTGCACTGCGCTTAACGATACCTTCGGTCACCATACAACCGGCGATTGCACCCAGTTTAGGCGACTTGAACACATCGCGCACTTCAGCCAGACCAATGATCTCCTGCTTGAATTCAGGAGAAAGCATACCGCTCATGGCCGACTTGACTTCGTCGATGAGGTCATAGATTACGCTGTAGTAGCGCAAATCCACACTCTCACTTTCGATGGTCTTACGGGCCTGAGCGTCAGCACGGACGTTGAAGCCCACCATGATGGCGTTGGACGCCGCTGCCAGAGTCGCATCTGTCTCGGTCAGTGCACCTACGCCACTGGCTATGATGTTCACTTTCACTTCTTCGGTAGACAGACGGGTCAGCGAGTCGACGATGGCTTCCAAAGAACCCTGTACGTCGGACTTGAGCACGATATTCAGCTCTTTCACTTCGCCTTCGGTCATGTTGGCAAACATGTTTTCCAGCTTGGACTTCTGCTGACGCGCCAGCTTGATGTCGCGGAACTTACCCTGACGATACAGGGCGACTTCACGGGCCTTACGCTCGTCACGAACAACAGTCGCTTCGTCACCGGCAGAAGGCACCCCGGACAGACCCAGGATCTCAACCGGAATCGACGGACCGGCTTCAGTGATGCTCTTACCGTTTTCATCCTTCATGGCACGGATCTTACCGTACTCCAGACCACACAGAACGATATCGCCCTGACGCAGAGTACCTTCCTGAACCAGGACGGTAGCAACAGGACCACGGCCCTTATCCAGCTGAGACTCAACAACCACACCGGCGGCCATGCCGTCACGTACGGCTTTGAGCTCGAGGATCTCGGCTTGCAGCAAGATACCTTCCAGCAGCTCGTCCACGCCCATACCTGTCTTGGCAGATACGAACACAAACATGTTGTCACCGCCCCACTCTTCCGACATCACGCCGTGCTGGGACAGTTCGCTCTTGACGCGGTCGATATCGGCTTCGGGCTTATCCATCTTGTTCACTGCCACGATCAGCGGTACACCACCGGCCTTGGCATGCTGGATAGCTTCAATGGTCTGAGGCATTACGCCGTCATCGGCAGCCACAACCAGAACCACGATATCAGTGGCCTTGGCACCACGGGCACGCATAGCGGTAAACGCGGCGTGGCCTGGAGTATCCAGGAAGGTGATCATGCCGTTGTCGGTTTCTACATGGTAGGCACCTATATGCTGGGTAATACCACCGGCCTCACCGGCCGCAACCTTGGTGCGACGGATATAGTCAAGCAGCGAGGTCTTACCGTGGTCAACGTGACCCATGATGGTCACAACCGGCGCACGTGGCTCCAGTTTAACATCTTCACCGTCACGGTCGGCCAGAACTTGATGCTCCAGCTCGTTTTCACGGATAAGCACAACCTTATGGCCCATCTCCTCGGCAACCAGTTGGGCAGTTTCCTGATCCAGTACCTGGTTGATGGTCACCATAGAGCCCATCTTCATCATGGTCTTGATGATTTCAGTGGCTTTGATGGCCATCTTCTGGGCCAGCTCGGCCACAGTAATGGTTTCACCTATGCGTACATCGCGGTTTACCGCGGCAACCGGCTTGTTGAAGCCATGGTTCATGGATTGAGGCGCACGGTTACGGATATTGCGCTCGCGACCGTCACGGGAGTCCTTGGTACGTTTCTTACCGGCACTCTTGTGACGTGAACGACGACCACGCTTCTCCTCATCCATATCGCTGGTATCTTCGGCGGCGCGGGCCACTTTAGAGGTAGTGATATGGTGATCACTGCGCTTCTCGGCTTCAAGACGCTGACGCTCTTCTTCGGCCCAGCGCTTTTCATTCTCTTCAGCCAGGCGACGGGCTTCGGCTGCCGCACGGGCGGCTTCTTCATCGGCCTTGCGCTTAACAGCTTCAGCCTGAGCCGCTTTCAAACGCTCAGCTTCAACACGGGCAGCTTCCTGCTCGGCGCTGGTCTTGGGATCGGCCTTAACCTCTTCCTTGGCTTTGCCGGCATCCTGAGCCGCTTTAGCCTTGGCTTTGGCTTCGGCTTCCGCCTTGGCTTTCGCTTCGGCTTCTACCTTGGCCTTGGCTTCAGCTTCGGCCTTGGCTTTCGCTTCGGCTTCTGCCTGAGCTTTGGCTTCGGCTTCTGCACGGGCCTGCTCTTCCGCCTGACGGGCCAATTCGGCCGGGTCACGCTTCACAAAGGTGCGCTTCTTGCGAACTTCGACTTTGACGTCTTTGGACTGGCCGCCGCTGCCGGCGACACTCAGAGTCGATACGGTTTTACGCTGTAATGTCATCTTGGTGGGCGCACTGTCCGCACCATGTTGCTTTTTCAGGTAGTCCAGCAGTTGCTGTTTCTCGGCCTCGGTGACGCTGTCATTCTTGCCTTTCTTGATACCGGCCTTGGAAAACTGCTCGATCAATCGCTCTACGCTTTTTCCCACTTCAGTGGACAGTTTCTCTACTGTTGTCTCTGCCATCAGTTAAATCCCCCTGTTGATCGACTATGCTTCTTCGCCAAACCAACAGATGTTGCGGGCTGCCATGATGAGCTCACCTGCTTTTTCTTCTGTCAATTCTTCAATTTCGATCAAATCGTCAATGCCTTGCTCGGCTAAATCTTCCAGAGTTATCACACCCATGCTTGCCAGAACGTAGGCCAGGTGGCGCTCCATTCCAGGCATGGACAACAACTCTTCACTCGGTTCGGCACCATCCAGTGCTTCTTCGGATGCCAGTGCACGGGTAGACAAGGCAGCCTTGGCGCGCTCACGCAATGCGGCAACTATGTCTTCATCAAATCCTTCGATGGCCAACAGCTCGGAAACAGGAACATAAGCCACCTCTTCCAGAGAGGTGAATCCTTCGTCGGCCAGCACCTGGGCGAAATCTTCGTCCACATCCAACGCACCCATGAACAGCTCCATCACTTTGGCGCTTTCAGCCTGATGTTTCTTGTTCATGTCTTCCACTGTCATCACGTTCAGTACCCAGCCGGTCAGCTGTGTAGCCAAACGAACGTTTTGACCATTGCGGCCGATAGCTTGTGCCAGACTATCGGCTTCGACGGCGATATCCATTGAGTGGTTATCTTCGTCAACAATAATTGAGGCCACATCGGCCGGTGCCATGGCGTTGATAACAAATTGTGCCGGGTTATCGTCCCAAAGCACTATGTCAACACGCTCACCACCGAGCTCATTGGATACGGCCTGTACCCGGGCTCCACGCATACCTACGCAGGCACCGATAGGGTCGATACGACGATCGTTTGATTTCACGGCGATCTTGGCCCGTGAACCTGGGTCACGGGCGGCGCCCATCACTTCGATCATCTCATCGGCAATTTCCGGTACTTCAACACGGAACAGTTCGATCAGCATCTCTGGCTTGGTGCGAGTCAGGAACAACTGAGCACCACGGGCCTCGGGACGCACTGCATACAACAGAGAACGTACACGGTCACCCGGACGGAAAGTCTCACGGGAGATCAGATCTTCTTTGAACAGCACGCCATCTGCGTTGTTGCCGAGATCAACCACTACGCTGTCGCGGTTGCTCTTTTTGACCACACCGGTAACCAAATCACCTTCTTTGTCGATAAACTGCTCGACGATTTGGGCACGCTCGGCTTCACGGACTTTCTGTACTATCACCTGCTTGGCGGTTTGAGTGGTGATACGGTCAAATTGTACCGAATCAATTTCATCCTCAATGAACTCACCAGGCTGGATCTCAGGGTTCTCATAACGAGCCGCTTCCAGAGTGATTTCACGGTAAGGGTTTTCCAACGCTTCACCGTTATCATCAACCACCAACCAGCGGCGAAAAGTCTCGTAGTCGCCGGTTTTGCGATCTATGGCAACACGAACATCGATATCGCCTTCATACTTTTTCTTGGTTGCGGTAGCCAGCGCAATTTCGAGCGCCTCGAAAATCTTTTCGCGCGGTACAGCCTTTTCGTTGGAAACCGCTTCAGCGACCAGCAAAATATCTTTATTCATCGTCTTGCCTCGTTCACCTTGAAACCATCAAAACTTAGCGATCAGGTTGCCTTTACGGATGTTATCCAAGGCAATAATCAAGTCTTTTCCATCCACTGTCAGGGTGAGCATCTGCCCGTCCACCTTAGTGATGGTACCTTTTAAGTTACGACTACCCGCTACCGGCATAGTCAGTTGAATCTTTGCTTCCTCTCCAAGGTACATACCATATTGCTCAGAGGTGAACAGCGGCCTGTCGAGACCGGGAGAGGAGACTTCCAGAGTGTATTCGGAAGTGATAGGGTCCTCGACATCCAGAATGGCGCTCGCCTGACGACTGGCATTGGCACAGTCTTCAATATTAATGCCGTTCTCACTGTCAATAAATAGCCGCAAGGTTGAATGCTTGCCGGCCTTAACAAATTCAATACCCCAGAGCTGGTAGCCTAAGCCTTCCACTGCTGGAGTAAGCATTTCTGTGAGTCTGGATTCTAATGTTGCCAAGGTAACCCCCGAAAAACAAAAAAGGGCTATTAATAGCCCCAGTATTGAGCTGCCGTAAAAGGCAGCAAATTTAAAAGTCCCAGATAACAAAAAACCCCGTAATCACGAGGTCATTATGTTCAAGAACCTGTAAACAGGATGAATTGTAGAGTAGCGCAATTCATCACTGGGAGCTGGTTGCGGGGGCCGGATTTGAACCGACGACCTTCGGGTTATGAGCCCGACGAGCTACCAAGCTGCTCCACCCCGCGTCAACTGCTGCAAGTTTACTGATTTCAGCTTTTACTTGCAATAACTGAGGAAAATTTCACATCCATTTCTCAGTTAAAGATTGGTGCCGAGAGCGGGACTTGAACCCGCACGACCGTTAGGTCACAGCCACCTCAAGGCTGCGCGTCTACCAATTTCACCACCTCGGCATATTCGGTATTAGTCTGGAATTTTGGTCTCAGACTGTTGGGTCTGTTCTACGTCAGGCCCCATAATGTTGGTTTCCTGCTTCACGTGATGTGCACTCATATTGCCGATAACCAGGCTGAGAGTGAAAAACGCGATAGCGAGAATCGCCGTTGTACGGGTCAGAAAGTTACCTGAACCTGCTGAACCGAACAGGGTTCCTGAAGCACCGGCACCAAAAGATGCGCCCATGTCAGCCCCTTTGCCTTGCTGGATAAGGATGAGTCCAACCAGACCCAAAGCTACCAACAAGTAAATAACCATCAGTACTTCTTTCATATTAAGCGCTCATTGCTATCGTACATAAACTCAAGAATTCGGTAGAGTTTAAGCTAGCACCGCCTATCAGTCCACCATCCACATCAGGTTGGGCGAATAAATCTGCAGCATTACTCGGTGTGACACTGCCGCCGTACAAGATCCTGATATTTTCCCCGATATAAGGGGACACTTCAGAGAGGCGATTGCGTATAAACGCGTGAACTTCTTGTGCCTGCTCCGGTGTTGCGCTCTTTCCTGTCCCTACAGCCCAAAGGGGTTCATAGGCGATGATCGCATTATCAAAAGCCATGGTACCGTTCTTTTCGATTACCACATCCAACTCCTCGGCAAGCACCTCGAAGGTACGTCTTGCTTCACGAGCCGGGCCCGATTCACCGACACAAAGTATCGGGGTCAAACCGTGCTTTTGAGCTGCGGCAAATTTCTCTGCCACTATATTACTCGTCTCACCGTACATACGGCGGCGTTCCGAGTGACCGATTATCACATAACGACAGCCGGCATCTTTCAGCATCCGCCCTGAGGTTTCACCTGTGTAGGCACCAAAATCGTGCTGACTCAGGTTTTGAGCCCCCATTCTAACCAGAGAACCGTTCAGGGTTTCTCTGTTAGTTTCGAGCAGTTGCCTTACGCTTTCCAGGTAAATTGCTGGTGGGCATAAAACCACTTCAACAGAATCATTATGTAGCTTGGTGGCAAACTTCTTGAACAACTCTTGCGCCAACTGCGCGCTGCCATTCATTTTCCAGTTGCCTGCTACCATTGGACGTCTGAGTGCCATCACCATCTCCTCTGAAAGCGGCGTGAATAATAGCGAACCACTTATTAACTTACAATACCTGATTACGGAATTTTTGCGATTTACTGTGTGTTCGGCTACTTTTTGCGCTCGCACTCAGTAAATCGCTCACAATTCCAGCTTAAGTCATTAATTTTACTTTGATTAAGCTAAAAAAGGCCAGTTTAAACCGCTTGTTTGACTGCGGTGGCAATGGTTTCGGCATGGGCGCGCACCTGGGCTTCATCGTCCCCTTCCACCATCACCCGGATCAAAGGCTCAGTACCGGATTTACGCAGCAGGACCCGGCCGCGCTCACCAAGTTGCGACTCAACCTGAGCCTGGGCGTCTTTCACCAGTTGTGATGCCAGCGGATCTGAGTTGCCTTCAAAGCGAACATTAATAAGGACCTGAGGCAACATCTTCATAGATTCAGTCAACTCGTCCAGCGAGGCGTTGTGACGACGCATGGCCGCCAGCACCAGAATACCTGCCACTATGCCATCACCCGTAGTACCATGATCCAGATTGAGGATATGGCCTGAGTTCTCCCCCCCTATACGCCAATCTTTCTCTTTCAGCAGTTCCATTACATAGCGGTCGCCGACTTTGGAACGGGCAAAGGGGATATTGAGCTGTTTGAGTGCCAATTCGAGTCCAAGATTGGACATCAGGGTACCGACAACCCCGCCTTTAAGAATGCCGCGCTTTTGGGCGTCGCAGGCAAGAATATAGAGGATCTGATCGCCGTCTATCACTTCACCCTGTCGATTGACCATCATGATACGGTCACCGTCGCCATCGAGCGCGATACCCAGATCGGCGCCTTCGCTGACCACGGTCTCACAAATCTTGGCCATGGAGGTCGCGCCAACCTGATCATTGATGTTGATGCCATTGGGCTTATCCCCTATGGTCACTACCTCGGCGCCCAGTTCGCGGAACACATTGGGAGCAATGTGATAGGTAGCGCCGTGAGCACAATCCACCACTATCTTGAGCCCGGCGAGGGTTTGATCCGCCGGGAAGTTACCTTTGCAATATTCGATATAACGACCGGCGGCATCATCGATACGGGAGACTTTCCCCAGCAGGTGCGACTCAACACAAACCAGAGGTTTTTCCAGCTCGGCTTCAATCTCCAGTTCCAGTTCGTCATCCAGCTTGCTGCCATCTGTGGAGAAAAACTTGATGCCGTTGTCATAGTAGGGATTGTGAGATGCACTGATAACGACCCCCGCCTCGGCGCGGAATGTTCGGGTCAGGTAGGCGACTGCCGGCGTCGGCATGGGCCCCATTAACATCACATTGAGTCCGGCGGCAGACAGGCCGGCTTCCAACGCCGACTCGAACAGATAACCTGAGATCCGGGTATCCTTGCCTATAATCACTTTACGGGTACCACTGCGGGACAAGACCCTACCGGCAGCCCAGCCAAGCTTAAGTGCCAGCTCCGGAGTCATCTTGCCCGCTCCAACCTTGCCGCGGATCCCGTCCGTACCAAAAAACTTTCTCACGCTCACTCCTACTGAGAACCATCTCTGAATGGTTATTCTATATACTGTAAACCTAATGCCGGCTGACCCGCCGGCCTGAAACCTATGAAGTCACGGCGCAGTCTTTATCCAAACTGCTTGGTTGCTGCCATGACCTTGAGTACATCGCTGGTCTCTGCAACATCATGTACCCGAATAATATGTGCGCCCCGCTGAGCAGCCAACATGGCGCCCGCCAGGCTACCTGCCAATCTGTTGTCGACACTGCGCTCAAGCAGATTTCCTATCATACTCTTTCGCGATAGTCCGATAAGTAAAGGCAGATCAAATTTTGCCAGCTCTTGCAAATGAGCCAGCAGATGATAATTGTGTTCCAGCGTCTTGCCAAATCCAAAACCCGGATCCAGCAATATTGCCTCTCTGGCGATCCCCGCATCAATACAGGCCTCAATGCGCTTGGCAAAGAAGTCATTCACCTCGGCAAGCAGATCCTCATAGTGGGGCGCATTCTGCATGGTTCTGGGTTGTCCTTGCATATGCATCAGGCACACAGGTACCTGCAGCTCAGCAGCTGCTTGTAGAGCGCCGGGCTCCTGCAAGGCCCGCACATCATTGATAAGGTGAGCGCCGGCATTGATACCGGCGCGCATCACTTCGGCTTTACTGGTATCCAAAGAGATCCAGATGTGGGGATACTTGGCGACAATATACTCCACCAAGGGAACAACCCGGGAAAGCTCCTCATCGACGCTGACATCGGCAGCTCCGGGCCGGGTGGACTCGCCGCCGATATCGATAAACACGGCGCCATCGGCCACCATTTGGTCGGCGTGGCGGCAGGCCAGTTCAAAGGAAGAAAAGCGGCCGCCATCGGAAAACGAATCCGGGGTTACATTGAGGATCCCCATTACCTTGGGCTCATCGAGTAGTAGTTGGTGAGCACCGGACTTCAATTCAAACACTCTTTACTCCCTTACGCGTCAAGCGCGAGAACATCTTTATTGGATTTATTATTGTGCCTTCCGGCAGAAACAAGAAAACCCCTTGCGGGGTTTTCTTTTACCTCAGAGTAGGCTTATTTCAGCGGGCTCTCGCCGGGTTTGCCCAAATCTGCAGCAGTATCACTCGGCTCATGCTCTTCAACTTCAGTCTCTTCAGGCTTGGCACCTTTACTGCCATTATTGCCGTTGGAAGAGCCATTGTCGTCCAGCTGCCAATCGACCGGAGGACGCACTTCGCGGCGCTCCATCAGGTCCTCTATCTGGCGCGAGTCTATGGTCTCATACTTCATCAACGCATCTTTCATCGCGTGCAGTACGTCCATATTCTCATCCAGCAGTTGCTTGGCACGCTGGTAGTTGCGGTCAATGATGGCCTTGATTTCAGAGTCTATGATGGCCGCAGTCTCATCAGACATATGCTTGGACTTGGCCATGGAGCGGCCCAGGAATACTTCACCCTCTTCCTCTGCGTACAGCAGCGGACCGAGTTTCTCGGAGAAGCCCCACTGGGTCACCATGTTACGGGCAATGGCCGTAGCATATTTAATGTCCTGAGATGCACCGGTAGAGACTTTTTCAGTGCCAAAGATAATCTCTTCGGCCAGTCGACCACCGTAGGCCACAGAGATCTTACTCTCCAGCTTCTGGCGGCTCTCACTGATGGCATCGGCTTCCGGCAGGAAGAAGGTCACACCCAAGGCCCGGCCTCGAGGGATAATGGTTACCTTATGCACAGGGTCGTGCTCAGGCACCAGATAGCCCACAATCGCGTGACCGGCTTCGTGGTAAGCTGTCATCTCTTTCTCGGACTCAGACATCACCATAGAGCGGCGTTCGGCGCCCATCATGATCTTGTCTTTGGCACTCTCAAACTCTTCCATGGTCACCACACGGCGATTACCGCGGGCGGCAAACAGTGCAGCCTCGTTAACCAGGTTGGCAAGATCCGCACCTGAGAACCCAGGCGTACCACGGGCAATCACACTGGCTTTAACATCATCACCCAAAGGCACTTTACGCATGTGCACTTTAAGAATTTGCTCACGGCCACGAACATCCGGCAACCCTACAACAACCTGGCGGTCGAAACGGCCTGGACGCAGCAGCGCGGCATCCAACACGTCTGGACGGTTGGTTGCGGCGATAACGATAATACCTTCATTACCTTCAAAGCCATCCATTTCCACCAGCATCTGGTTCAATGTTTGCTCACGCTCGTCGTGACCACCACCGAGCCCGGCACCACGCTGACGGCCCACGGCATCGATTTCATCGATAAAGATGATGCATGGCGCCGACTTTTTGGCCTGCTCGAACATGTCACGTACCCGGGAGGCACCGACACCGACAAACATTTCCACAAAGTCAGAACCTGAGATGGTAAAGAAAGGCACCTTGGCTTCACCGGCAATCGCCTTGGCAAGCAAGGTTTTACCTGTACCTGGAGGACCAACCATCAAGACACCGGTAGGAATACGGCCACCGAGTTTCTGGAATTTGGTGGGATCACGCAGATAATCCACCATCTCCTTCACCTCTTCCTTGGCCTCGTCACAACCGGCCACATCGGCAAAGGTGGTCTTAATCTGATCTTCGCTCATCAGCTTGGCTTTACTCTTGCCAAAGGACATGGCGCCTTTACCGCCACCGCCCTGCATCTGTCGCATAAAGAAGATCCACACCCCGATAAGCAGCAACATGGGGAACCAGGAGATAAAGATCTGTGTCAGGAAACCTGACTCTTCGGCTTCCTGCCCTTTCATGCGGATGCCTTTACGGTCCAGGTCATTGATCAGATCCTGGTCATACAAGGGCATAATGGTGGTGAACTTTTCACCGGACTTTTTGACGCCTTCAATCGTACGTTGGTCGCTTTTCACTTCAACGTTGCTGACTTGGCCGCTACGAACATCGTCCAGGAAAGTCGAATAATCCATCTTCTGCGCTGACGAAGAAGAGGGGGAGTAACCCTGGAACACGGACATCAGCACCACGGCGATGACCACCCAGAGAATCAAATTTTTTGCCATGTCACTCAATTACTGAACCTCACAAAGTCTTGAGATTTACTTCAATCAGGGTACTACAACTTGTACCCTGTCGCTACCAGATAGACCTCGCGAGAACGTGGCCTGGAGGAATCCGGCTTACGGGTTTTTACAGTCTTGAACGCTTGTCTGACTGCTTTCATATACTCGTCAAAGCCCTCCCCCTGAAAGACTTTAACAGCAAAACTACCATTGGCTGCCAACACCTGATGACACATATCCAGCGCCAACTCCACTAAATACATGGCTCTGGGCTGATCCACACCATCTGAACCACTCATATTGGGCGCCATATCCGAGAGCACCAAGTCAACCTTATCTTCCCCTACCCGGGTCAGCAAGGCCTCAAGGACTTTTTCCTCACGGAAGTCTCCTTGAAGGAAATCGACGCCAACGATTGGGTCCATCGGTAAAATATCACAGGCAACCACTTTACCTTTTTCACCGACCAGCTTGGCCGCCACCTGAGACCAACCTCCGGGAGCCGCCCCCAGGTCGACCACTGTCATCCCGGGTTTAATCAGCTGATCTTTTTGTTGCAGCTCCTCTAACTTGAACGCGGCCCGCGAACGCAGCCCCCGTTTTTGTGCCAATTTGACATAGTGATCATCAAAGTGTTCCTGCATCCAACGGGTGGAACTGGCCGTACGTTTCTTACCTGACATTCAAAATCCGCAACAAATGAGAGTTACACAAGGGCTATATGAGGGTAGAATAGCGGCTTTTCAACAGTAACTCAGCAAAAGTTGGTAGAAATGAACTTAACAACCAAACAGAAACAGCATCTCAAGGGCCTGGCACATAGCCTCAAGCCGGTAGTGCTGCTTGGTGCCAATGGCCTGACTGAAGGGGTACTGGCTGAAATTGATAATGCGCTCTCTCACCATGAGCTGATTAAAGTTAAAGTCGCCTCTGAAGACAGAGAACTGAAAGCCGCTATCGTTGATGCCATTGTCCGTGAAACCCAGGCAACCAAGGTGCAGCTGATCGGCCATGTTTTGGTGCTCTTCCGTCAATCCGAAGAGATGAAAATCGCTCTGCCCAAGGCCAGATAAGCCCTTTCCCCACAAAAAAGCCACCTTAACCGGTGGCTTTTTTGTTGCCATAATCCCATCGGCGCACACATTGTGGCGCCGGCGGATTAAATCAGTATTAATTGATAGGTTTCAATCAGGGTGTCTGGGTCACAGGCGTCACCCGATAATGCTCACTGGACAGCCCCAGCCATTCCGGCAATGAAGTACCAACCGATATCGAGGAGAAAGTACCGGTCAACACCCCGATAAACATGGCGATGGAAAATCCTTCCAAGGGGCCTCCGCCCATGATCCACAGTGCTGAAATAGTCATCAGGGTAGTACCGGATGTCACCATGGTTCGGGCAAAAGTGGCCGCAATCGCCTGGTTATTGATGTCTTTTACCGCCAGCTTGGGTTTGGCAGCCAGCAATTCGCGGATCCTGTCGGCGATAATGATGGAATCGTTGAGCGAATATCCCAAAATGGCCAACACAGCCGCCAGCACAGTCAGGTTGAACTCCATCTGAGTGGCGGCAAAAAAAGCCAGCACAAAGATAACATCATGCACCAGAGCAAATACCGCACCGGACGCCAGACGCCACTCAAAGCGGTAAGAGAGATACCCCAGAATACACAGCATTGCCACCAGCAAAGCCAAGCCGCCCTGCTCGGCCAACTCCTGGCCGACCTGAGGCCCGACTATGCTGGTATTGAGCACTTCAACATGAGTGTTCATACCCGCCAGTACCTCCGGCAGTTCGGGCATTCTCTGCCCGGCAC
This sequence comes from Shewanella sp. 38A_GOM-205m, assembly GCF_000518445.1. Taxonomy (NCBI): domain Bacteria; kingdom Pseudomonadati; phylum Pseudomonadota; class Gammaproteobacteria; order Alteromonadales; family Shewanellaceae; genus Shewanella; species Shewanella sp. 38A_GOM-205m. The sequence goes on from NZ_JADP01000021.1 coordinate 21,928, forward strand.
TTGGCGCTGCATAACGCAGCACCCAGCGTCCCGGCTCACCGGCAGCAATCAGGCTGACTTCCTGGCCATAGGCCTGCTGCAACACAGGTTGCAGCGATTTGGCGCTGATTGAGCTGTCGATACGGATTTCACTGACCACGCCGCCGGTAAAATCCAGCCCCCAGTTGAGCCCCTTGACGGCAATCACACTGATGGACACTATCATCAAAATCACGGAAACCGCGCTGCTGAAATAACGCCACTTGGTTGCATTTTTCATATTAATCATAATATTAAACCCTCACTTCGCGGCTGAAGTTCTTGCCATAGACCAGATTGATAATCGCCCTTGAGGCAAAAATCCCGGTGAACATACTGGTCAACAACCCCAGCCCCAGCGTCAGCGCAAACCCCTGAATAGGACCATTACCTATGGCGTAGAGCACTACAGCAGTGATCATAGTGGTGAAGTTGGCATCGAAAATGGTGGAGAAGGCGCTGTCAAAGCCCTTGTCAATGGCGTGCGCCAATGCCCGCCCTTCACGAAGCTTGTCGCGGATCCGCTCGAAAATCAGCACATTGGTATCCACCGCCATCCCCACTGTCAGCACCAAACCGGCAATCCCGGGGAGAGTCAGTACCGCGCCGGGGATCAAGGCCAGCAAGCCAAACAGCAACACCATGTTAGCCAGCAATGCCAGGTTGGCGACCCAGCCCAGCCTGCGATACCAGAGCGCCATAAACACCAGGGTGATCCCCATGCCGAGCGCCAGGGCGGCAAAGCCGTTGTGAATATTCTCTGCCCCCAGCGTCGGGCCTATGGTGCGCTCTTCAACTATGGTGACAGGCGCAGTCATAGAACCGGCCCGCAGCAAAAGAGCCAGTTGCTGCGCATCCTGATAACTACCGGCGCCGGTTATCCGAAAACGCTCCGGCAGCACAGACTGAATGGTGGCGACACTGATAATTTCATTGCTTTGTACTGCCTTGCCGTTGGCATCGCGGCTGTACTCACTGTATGCCGTGGCCATAGGTTTGCCGATATGGCCTCGGGAGAAGTCGGTCATACGGCGGCCGCCTTCACTGTCCAGGGTAATATTGACCTCGGCAGTACCCATTTCACCTATGCCGGCACGGGCATCGACAATATGCTCGCCGGTCAGCACAGGTTTGCGCGCCACGGGCACAGAATTGCCGGACTTGTCCTTAATCAACATGGCGCCGGTGGCACTGTCCTTGACTTCATAGAAGGCCAGAGTCGCGGTCGCCCCTATCACACTCTTGGCGGCAGCCGGGTCTTGAACACCGGGCAGCTCGATACGGATGCGGCTCTCGCCCTGACGCTGCACCAGCGCTTCGGTGATCCCCAACTCTTCGATACGGGTACGCATGATCTGTAGGTTTTGCTGCACTGTCAGGTTACGCAAATTGATTTTCTCAGCCTCAGTCAGCGCCAACTTGAGTTGACTGTTATTGCTGCTCACCTGCCAGAGTGGGTATTGCCTGGCCATAAACTGCCGCACCTCGGCGCGAGCCGCCTCGGGCATAACCACTGTCAGTTGCTCTTCAGCGCCCTGACGCACACTCAAGCCTCGGATCCCTTGCTCTCTGGCAAAGGCACGCAGGGCGTCGGCCAGTGAACTTCCCTGGGTTTGATACACAGGGGTGAGATCCACATCCAACAAGAATTGCACCCCGCCACGAAGATCCAGCCCCAACTTAATGGGTTCAAACCCCATGCCGAGCAACCACTCGGGCGCCGCCGGGCTCAAAGCCAGAGTGAGTTCAGCGGGATCTTTGGCACGACCGGCCAGTAAGGATTTGGCCAAAGTCTGTTGGCCTTCATCATTGAGAATAATCAGGGTTTGCTGATCTTTGCTGTCCAGGCGCTTGACTTGAATATCGGCCTTGGCCAGTTCAGAAACTATCTGGGTCGGAGATAAGTCCAGTCCGGCCTTGGGGGATATTTGCACCGCGGCATCTTCACCATACCAAGTCGGCAAGGCGCTCAGCGCCATCACCACCAGGGTGACTACCAGTGCCAGATATTTCCAGGCGCTGTAGTGATTAAGCAGTTTTTTAGGCTGGCGCCCGCGGCCATTACTCTTTAATAATGAGTCAGTTATCATATTTATGCTCTCTTTTCGACTCGTGGCTTAAGCCACATATCACAGTCGCAGCCATCCAATGAGGGAGTGACTGACAACAGATGAAGTGAAACCCGGACAGAAAAGCCCGGTAGAGAGCGTCAGGCGGCTTGCTGACCGAAGCGATAGCGGAGGTTGGCGTCTTTCCAGCCTCCAAGGCGCAAACCGGCTCCTGGGTGCTTTAAGGTCCAATACTGCTCAATAGGCAATTGCTCGGCAAAACCTATGCTGAGCACAGGCGCCGGTGGCATAGCGATTTCAAACGCCAATTCATAGGGTGGCTCGGCCACATCATGCGGAGCGGCCGTGCTGAGGCAGCGCTGGCTGGCTCCGGGCGCCGAATAGAGTTGGTCGCCCTGCTCGGAGCGCAGCAACTTGGATAAGTGAGACAGGGAAACCTTGCCATCCACCTTTTCTCTGTCGGCAGCATCATGCTTGCCAAGCTTATGATGCAGGGACTCCTGGGATTGGGGCTCTTGACCAAGAGACGCTGACAACACTGCAGAAGACGGCTCTTTGTCAGCATCTTGTTGCTGACTGAGCTCGGGTAAGGCTTGCTCAAACGCCTTCCAGGTTGCATCAGAGGCAATCCCGGAATACACATTGCCCAGCAGACCTATGGCGATCAGCAGGGTAAAGAGGCGCATGATTCTCAGCAAGGTGTTATCCATAAACAGGGTTATTTGGGCGGATGCTAGTCTTTCAAGCCCTGACGGGCAAATTAAACTTTGTCCATCTTGCACAAAAAAGCCGCCCGGAGGCGGCTTGATAACGCAATCAGATATATTCGACGGCGACCACTTCATATTCTGCCAGGCCACCGGGCGTTTGGATGTTGACTTCATCCCCCAGATTTTTGCCGATAAGGCCACGGGCAATGGGTGAGTTCACCGAGATCAGGTTCTCTTTGATATTGGCCTCATCGTCACCGACAATGCGGTAAGTCACTTCGGCATCTGTGTCCAGATTCAGTATGGTCACAGTGGCGCCAAAGATGATCCGGCCATTGTTGGGCATCTTGGTCACATCAATGATCTGGGCATTGGACAGTTTGCCTTCGATATCGCGGATACGGGCTTCGCAAATGCCCTGCTCTTCACGGGCTGCATGGTATTCCGCGTTTTCTTTCAAATCCCCCAGTTCACGCGCCGCGGCAATTGCCTCGGTGATCTTGGGACGGCGATCAAACTTGAGTATATCCAGTTCTTTGCGCAACTGTTCTGCCCCAACCAGGGTCATGGGAACCTTGTTCATAATCTCTTTCGTCTCCTGTCAAACAAAAGCAGCCTCCGTCGGCCTAAGGCCAACAGAGACTCATTTTCCGGGTGAATGGGCGCCATTTTGTCAGCGGCGCCAGGGATGCATAGCGGAATACCGGGGATACACCGGCTAAAACTCAATTCATCTTGGCTACAAGCTTACCTAAGCCATGGCTGGCTTGCCAGCCATGGCGACAAAAATCTCTGTTTCTGTGGCACCGACGATGAGAAATTCATCTCAGTTAAGACTCGAAAGCACAGAGGGATAGCCCCAACCATTGTCTCCTGCCTCGACCTGCTCACCTGTAAGGTACTGATACAAGGTCGGTGCCAGTGAGCCGTTATCCAGCGGCCCCAATCTCTGGCCGGGTTTGACCGTCTCGCCCCAGAAACCTATGAAGGCATCTTTTTCCAGATAATGCTCGCCCGCATGACGCCCCGGTACCAGGGTGTTGTAGCCAAACCCCTCTTTGGGGAAGAGGTTGATGGTGCCGGCCCTGTCTTCATCATAGAGATGTGCCAGTTGCACCACGGCATCGGGTCTGGGACTCATGGTCGCCAGGTTGCGCCACTGCTCGGCGCTGCAGCCCTTGGCACTCCCCAGGCATAGTTCGAGCAGTTGTTGCTTGGCAGACAGCTGAACATCAGACAACGGCACCAGATAAGGGTTGCTCTGAGCCAGTGCCAGCAGCTCTGGCGCGCCCTTACCATCCAGCGCCTGATAACGGATAACGCCCGACTCGCGACTGATCATTTCATCGCGGCGTTGCCCGTTTCTGTATCCCACCAAGCGCACAGAGCAGCTATCAAGCGTACAATCGCTTTGGCGCACTACCAGATAATCCAGCGATTCCTGCAACTCATCGGCAAGCAGGCTGACCATATCCAGCGCCTTGCCTTCTTTAACCTTAAAACGGGTCAACTCTTGATACAGGGGTTGCACCTGCCAACCTCGGTCCGAGTTAAAGAAGTCCAGCATATAGTTGCCACCGGCAGTGGAGGCTATCACCAAATCTACCCCATGCAGTGAAGGCGGATTGAGGTTGTTGGTTATCTTGGGGCCTTCCCCTTCATCAGAGGAGATTTTGCTTATCTTGAGCTCGACCCCGCGTTGCTTGAGCGCATCTTGCAGCACCAGTTCGGGGTTAAGGGTGTGATACACAGGCGCCAAACCATGATCGCCGGCCATGCCCCACAGCGTCTGCGGATAGATACCCGCGTCCCGATACACCTTGTCCAGACGGCTGAGCCAGTAATCGAGCCGGTTAAGCTCACCGGTCGGCGCTATGATTTCGTCGCTGAACGGCCCCTTGAAATGGGCGAAGTGATCCGGCCAGGGGTTATAAATAAGCAGATAGTCCGGCATTGCCTGCTCACTCAGCAAGGCCAGCTCATTGAGCTGTTCATTGAGCTTGGCCCGCAAGCTCATGCGGGAAAACAGCCGCCAGGCGCCCATCTTGTCGTAGGCCTCGAGTTGCTCTCGAACCGCCGTTACTCTATGTTGCAAGCCCTTCTCGGCTTCGGCACGCAGCGACAACTCATTGAGACAGCGCTGCTCGCCAAAATCACGGATCGCTTCCCCCAGCCCCAGATTGACCAGGGCATCGAAACTGGTCTGGGCGTTCCAGTCATATTGGGCGTTGCAGTTTAAGGTCTTGAGATAGTTCAGTCGGTCGAACATGGTGCGCATGCCGCGGCTCTCCGCCAGATTTTCGAGCTGCAGAGCATCATTGCCGAAGAAGTAATAGGCCCGATCACGGGTGCGATCGACAAAGTGAAAATTGGGGATCCCTGTGCCACCCTGGCCGGACACTGCGGCGCCTGTCTTGATAATCGGCAGATTGCGCACACTGATGGTAGGCGTGGAAGAGATACCTCCTGTGGCTATGCCATTTTCACTCCGGCGATAGAGTGACTTAAAAAACGGCAGATAGTACTGATCGGTGACGCCATTTTTCACCAGCTGACGCAAAAAGTCCTGCTTGGGAGTGTGCTGCGGCCGCCCCTTGGCTGACGCGGGCGTGAGTTGCGACAAAGCCGCATCCCTGGCTAGTACTTCTTTGAGATAAGGGCCGGAATTGGGTGCAACCAACGCCTGCATCAGTCCCTGGCTCAAGCCATCTACTGTTATCTGCACCGCTCTTGGACGTCGACTCCAACTTGCCAGAAAGTCACTCAGCCCCTTGGGATCTTCCTTGAGACTGGCCTGCATCCAGGCAGAAAAGGCCTTGGCCCGCTGCGCCGGTAATGCATATTGGCGATAGGCCTTGAGCACATTGAGACGGACAAAGTCGATAAGGGTAACAGTTATCGCCTGCGCCTTGTTGTTTACCTTGGCGGCATTTTCCGCCTTGCCATCTTCAATAATCAGCTTGAGGGCGCTGCGCATATCCCCCTCTGGCAGACTGCCGACATACTTGCCAATCTCATTGATGATCAGCGGCTGAATGTCGGCAATCAGCGCCAGATCTTCAGGGCTATCGCCAAGATAGCGGTAATGCTCCGGCAGTTTCTTGCCAAGGGCCCAGTTATCATTGTTGAACAGGCGATCATAGACAGTCACCAACATGGCAACCAATTGGCGATTGAGCGTCATGCCCTCGCGTCTGTCATTGGCTTCGGCGGTCGGTTCGGTATTGTCTTTGACCTGCTCTTCCAGGCTGAACAGCGAATGCTGCCAGGGTGCGATTTGCTCCTTGCTGTATTGGCTCAGCAGATAATCCCGGAACTGATCCCGGTTCTCGGCGCGGCTGTATCTGTCGTAAAAAAGGTAGAGAAAATGCCCAAGGGGGATGCTGTAGAAAGGATCCGACAGCCGGGCTATGACCCTGGCCTTGGTCGGCGCATCGAGCGGCAGCGTTAAAATGTAGGCATCCAGGCTCATACCGGCAACGGAAAATATCGCCAGATCGCGCCCTGTGGTGACACTGAGCTCCAACCCTTTAAACAGCTGCTTTTGCAGCAGATCGCCGCCGTGATACAAGGGCGCCACCAAAGGCACAGTGTTGATATCAGCCCGCACGCCGTTGCTGCCGAGGCTCAAAGCCAAGCCAAAACTCAAGGCAAGAGCCTGTGCTTTGCTCCGCCGGTTGAACAGCCCTTTGACGCGCCCCGCAACGTTTTCCCGGCCCTTGGGCTCCTTTGAGACAGACTCGAGTATCATCACTTCCTTTCCCTGAAACATCTTGATTGCAGCATCTTAAATGAAACGCCTTGATAGTGGGCGAGTTTAGCAAGAGCTGCCAAGATCCCAAAGCCAAGGGAAGGTGCGAATAAGTCCTCGCGGCACTCTGGCTTACACAGCAATTGGCGTTCAAGGCATCTGACTGAAGGCATGCCGGGGCCTGTCAAAGTCGGATAACGCAGAGAGCCGGTTGCTGTGCAAGCCCCGAAGGGCGTGGCTTACAGGCCTGCCTGCTGTGTTGTGCTTCTTACAAAGGACTAGGGAACCACGCCTTGCATCCAGGCCTGTAAGCCGACGCAGAGCACGCATGGGACCTGTTCGCACCTTCCCAATGACCCAAATCATCCTGCCTACAAAAAAACAGGCCACCCTAATGGGTGGCCTGGTCACTTTCAGTTACTGACTGACAGCGTTTACTTGTTGACTCTGGCGTGCAGTTCCTGCACCGAGGCAACATTGCTTCTGTCGTCGGCATCATGGGCCATACAGGTTGCAAAAGCCGCATTCATGGTGGTGGTGTAGTTCACTTTGTGCTGCAGCGCGCCGCGGCGCAGCTGTCTGGAATCCTCGATGGCCTGACGACCCTCCGTGGTATTCACTATGTAGGTGTATTCACCGTTCTTGATCCGGTCAAGAATGTGTGGACGACCTTCATGCACCTTGTTCACCAGGCGGGGATTGATACCCGCTTCACCCAGCACCACAGCCGTACCGTGGGTGGCATCCAGCTCATAGCCGAGCTCAATCAGCTTGGCCGCCAGATCCGAAACCCGCTTCTTGTCGCTGTGACGAACAGACAACAGGGCGCGACCTGACTTGGGCACATCTTTCACTGAGCCCAGTTGCGCCTTGGCGTAGGCTTCGGCGAAGGTATCACCCACACCCATCACCTCACCGGTAGAGCGCATTTCAGGGCCGAGCAGAGGGTCAACACCCGGGAACTTGTTGAACGGCAGAACCACTTCTTTCACTGAGTAGTAAGGCGGGATCACTTCCTGAGTATGTTGCTGTTCGGCCAGTGAAGTGCCGGCCATTACCCGGGCGGCAATCTTGGCCAGAGGCACACCTGTGGCCTTGGAAACGAAAGGCACTGTGCGGGCGGCGCGCGGATTTACCTCAATCAGGTAAATCACGTCGCTCTTGACCGCAAACTGCACATTCATCAGACCGACAACGCCCAGCTCCAGCGCCAGCTTGCGTACCTGCTCGCGCATCTCGTCCTGAATCGCCTTGGAGAGAGTGTAAGGAGGCAGTGAACAACCTGAGTCACCTGAGTGAACACCGGCCTGCTCGATATGCTCCATGATGCCGCCGATAACCACGTCCTTGCCATCGCAAACGGCATCCACGTCTACTTCGGTGGCGTCATCCAGGAAGCGATCCAGCAGTACCGGCGACTCGTTGGATACACTGACGGCTTCGTTGAAGTAACGGCGCAGATCCTGCTCGTCGTAGACGATTTCCATCGCCCGGCCACCCAGAACATAGGAGGGACGAACCACCAGGGGGTAGCCTATACGCTCGGCATCCAGTACCGCCTGCTCCAGGTTGGTCACTGTGCTGTTTTCAGGCTGTTTCAGCCCCAAACGCTCAACCGCCTGCTGGAAGCGCTCACGGTCTTCGGCGCGGTCGATGGCATCCGGGCTGGTCCCTATGATGGGCACACCTGCGGCTTCCAGGGCGCGGGCCAGTTTCAGTGGCGTTTGGCCACCATACTGCACGATAACCCCTTTGGGCTGCTCAACCCGCACGATTTCCAGTACGTCTTCCAGGGTAACAGGTTCAAAGTAGAGTCTGTCAGAGGTGTCATAGTCGGTGGAAACGGTTTCAGGGTTACAGTTAACCATGATGGTTTCATAGCCGTCTTCACGCATCGCCAGCGCTGCGTGCACACAGCAGTAGTCGAACTCGATACCCTGACCGATACGGTTGGGGCCGCCACCTATCACCATGATCTTGTCTTTATCGGACGGATTGGCCTCACACTCTTCCTCGTAGGTGGAGTACATGTAGGCGGTATCCGTGGCGAACTCGGCGGCGCAGGTATCTACCCGCTTGTAGACAGGGAAGAGCTCATACTTGTGACGCAGTTTGCGCACTTCACTTTCAGAAACCCCCAGCAGTGACGCCAGGCGTGCATCGGAGAAACCTTTACGCTTCAGTTTGCGCAGGAACTCTTTGGAAAGACCGCTCCAGCCACCTTCCTTGACCTTCTCTTCCTGTAGTACCAGATCTTCAATCTGCACCAGGAACCAAGGGTCTATGTTGGTGATGCGGCGAATACCTTCCATGGACATACCGGCGCGGAAAGCATCGGCGATATACCAAGGACGCTCAGGGCCCACATCCTGCAATTCGTAACGTATCTTGGCCAGGGCTTCCGGCTCGTTGATATCCACTATAGGGTCAAAACCTGTCATCCCGGTTTCCAGGCCGCGCAGAGCTTTTTGCATCGACTCCTGGAAGGTACGGCCGATGGCCATTACTTCACCGACAGACTTCATCTGAGTGGTCAGGCGGTCGTTGGAACCGGCAAACTTCTCGAAGTTGAAGCGAGGAATTTTGGTAACCACATAGTCGATAGAGGGCTCGAACGAAGCCGGGGTCAGACCGCCGGTAATGTCGTTCATCAGCTCATCCAGGGTAAAGCCCACCGCCAGCTTGGCCGCAACCTTGGCAATCGGGAAACCGGTCGCCTTGGAGGCCAGCGCAGATGAGCGCGATACCCTTGGGTTCATCTCGATGATCACCATGCGACCATCTTTGGGGTTAATACCAAACTGCACGTTGGAGCCACCGGTTTCAACGCCGATTTCCCGAAGCACCGCCATGGAGGCGTTACGCATCAGTTGATATTCTTTGTCAGTCAGGGTCTGGGCCGGTGCCACTGTAATGGAGTCACCTGTGTGTACGCCCATGGGGTCAAAGTTTTCGATGGCGCAGACTATGATGCAGTTGTCGTTGCGATCGCGCACCACTTCCATCTCATACTCTTTCCAGCCAATCAGCGACTCGTCAATCAGCAGCTCATTGGTCGGCGACAAATCCAGACCCCGGGTACAGATCTCTTCAAACTCTTCGACGTTGTAAGCGATACCGCCGCCACTGCCGCCCATGGTGAAAGAGGGGCGAATGATGCAGGGGAAGCCCACTTGATCCAGCACCTTGTGTGCATCTTCCATGCTGTGGGCAATACCGGCACGGGGACACTCGAGGCCGATACTCTTCATCGCCTTGTCAAAACGGGCACGGTCTTCGGCCTTGTCGATGGCATCGGCAGTGGCGCCGATCATCTCGACATCAAACTCTTTCAATACGCCTTTGGCTTCCAGTTCCAGGGCACAGTTCAGCGCCGTCTGGCCGCCCATGGTTGGCAGAATCGCATCGGGGCGTTCTTTGGCGATAATGTTGCGCACCACTTCCCAGTGGATAGGCTCGATGTATGTGGCATCGGCCATTTCCGGGTCTGTCATAATGGTTGCAGGGTTGGAGTTCACCAGAATGACCCGGTAACCCTCTTCTCTCAGCGCCTTACAGGCCTGGGCTCCCGAATAGTCAAACTCACAGGCCTGACCGATAACGATTGGGCCGGCACCCAGGATAAGAATACTTTGGATATCAGTACGTTTTGGCATTTTCTTCTATCTTCTCCCGGCGATTACAGCTTGACTTGGTGACGGTATTGCTCAATCAGTTCGATAAAGTGATCGAACAGTGGCGCACAATCGTGCGGCCCTGGACTCGCTTCAGGGTGCCCCTGGAAGCTGAAGGCCGGCTTGTCTGTCAGGTGGATCCCCTGCAGTGAGCCATCAAACAGAGACTTGTGAGTCACCCTGATGTTGGCAGGCAGTGTGGCTTCATCGGCAGCAAAACCATGGTTCTGACTGGTAATCATCACAGTGCCTTTGTCAATATCGCTCACAGGGTGGTTGGCACCGTGGTGGCCAAACTTCATCTTCAGCGTCTTGGCACCATTGGCCAGCGCCAGCAGTTGGTGGCCAAGGCAGATGCCGAATACCGGGATATCGGTTTCGAGAATTTGCTGAATCGCCTTGATGGCGTAGTCACATGGTTCCGGGTCACCGGGGCCGTTGGAAAGGAAGACCCCATCGGGTGCCATCGCCAGCACTTCACTGGCAGGCGTTTGTGCGGGAACAACAGTCACATCACAGCCTCTGTCTACCAGCATTCGCAGTATGTTCTGCTTCACGCCGTAGTCATAAGCCACTACCTTGTACTTGAGTTCTGACTCGGGAGTATCGACCGGCAGGCCGCTCTCCAAACGCCAGGTTCCCTTGCGCCAGGTGTAAGACTTGTCGGTCGTCACTTCCTTGGCCAAGTCCATGCCTTTCAGCCCAGGGAAGGCCTTGGCGGCGGCCAGCGCCTTGTCTACGTCCTGCTCACCCACCAGAATGCAACCGGCCTGAGCGCCCTTTTCCCGCAGAATACGGGTCAGCTTACGGGTGTCGATATCGGCGATACCGACTACCTTGTTGGCTTTGAGGTAATCACTGAGGGATTGTTGGTTACGGAAGTTACTGGCGAGGAGGGGAAGATCACGAATAATAAGACCACAGGCATGAACTGCATCGGATTCTGTGTCTTCATCGTTGGTACCGGTATTACCGATATGTGGGTAGGTTAGAGTTACTATCTGGCGAGAATAAGATGGATCGGTGAGGATTTCTTGATATCCGGTCATCGAAGTGTTAAAAACAACTTCTCCAACTGCAATACCATCGGCACCTATTGCTGTGCCGGAAAATACGCTTCCATCTTCGAGTACGAGTAAGGCAGACTTTGTCAACGCGACCTCCGAGAAAAGAGCCAAGCCACTGAAATATAATATTTTTATCTTTGTTTAAAGTACCAATTTCCGCTAAAATACGAAATTTTGACAAATTCCGAGCATCCTACACGAGAAATGGTAATTCGTCTATAGCTTGGCGGACGAATTCGAAAAAAAACCGCCGATTGGCGGTTTTTTAAATAATGTCACAGGGGTTTCAACCCCAATACCTGTTGCATGTCGTAGAGCCCGGCATCCTGTTCCTGTAGCCAAAGTGCCGCACGCATGGCACCGTTGGCAAAGGTCATTCGGCTGGAAGCCTTGTGGGTGATCTCTAAACGCTCGCCCATATCGGCAAACATGGCAGTATGCTCACCCACCAAGTCGCCCGCCCTGATAGTGGCAAAACCTATGGTGTCGCGCTCACGCTCGCCGGTGATCCCTTCGCGGCCATAAACGGCCACTTTTTCCAGATCCCGCCCCAGCGTGTTGGCAATCACTTCCCCCATCTTCAAGGCGGTACCTGAAGGAGCATCCTTCTTGTGTCTGTGATGACCTTCGATGATCTCTATGTCGGTATAATCACCCATGACTTCCGCCGCCAGTTCCAGCAGCTTCCACATTAGGTTAACCCCAACCGACATATTGGGTGCCAAGACCACAGGCATCTGCTCGGCAAAGGCCTCAATCTGCGCCTTTTGCGCCGAGTTGAAACCTGTAGTGCCTATCACTATCGCCTTATGATGGCGGGCACACCAATCCAGATTGCTGAGGGTGCCTTCCGGGCTGGTGAAATCCACCAACACATCGAAGTCATCGGCAACCTGATCCAGGCTATCGCTGACCCGGACATGGAGACAACCGACTCCGGCCAACTCTCCGGCATCGACTCCCACCAGAGTCGAGCCTGCGCGCTCGATGGCCGCGCCCAGAATGATCCGGCTGGAATGCGCGGCCGCTTCTATCAGGGTACGCCCCATACGGCCACTGCTTCCGGCAACCGCAACTCTGACATGTCCACTCATAACTTTCTCCACATACAGGCTAAAAAAATCGCCTGAGTCAGACTCAAGCGATTTTGGTATTACAGAATGTCCAGCAATTCCACTTCAAAGACCAGAGTGGAATAAGGCGGGATAGCCGCCCCGGCACCGCGCTCGCCGTAGGCCAAGTGATGCGGTACATACAGCTTGTACTTGGCGCCAACCGGCATCAATTGCAGCGCTTCGGTCCAACCGGCAATCACGCCGGAAACCGGAAATTCGGCAGGCTGACCACGGGTCACTGAACTGTCGAATACTTTACCGTCGATAAAGGTACCGTGATAGTGAGTACGAACATTGGAATCATAGCTTGGCTTCTCGCCTGAGCCTTCGTTGATGATTTCGTACTGCAGACCTGATTCGGTAGTCACCACACCTTCACGCTTGGCGTTTTCAGCCAGGAAAGCATTGCCTTCGGCAGAAGCGGCTTCGGCAGCCTCTTCCTGAGCCTTTTGCAGACGCTGGCTGATTTCAGAGAAAGCAACCTGCAGATCTTCCAGGGAAACAACACTCTCTTTGCCTTCAAATGCATCGGCCAGACCGGCTTGAACGGCTGGAATATCCAGACCTTCAAAAGAGTTGGCGGCCAGTTGCTCACCCAACTGGCGACCTACGCCGTAGCTAGCTTGTTGTTCAACACTGGTGAACTTATCAGACATAATCAGTTTACTCTCAGTTTATCTGTGAATTTTTCGCGGCACAGTGTAACACTTATCCGGGTCCAAGTGTTGCGCTTATTCGTATCCTTGGGGTTTGTTCATTCGCCAAGCCTCAGCCGAAATAAACTGAGGGCCAAACAAGCCGACTTTCATACACCTCATCTTTGGCAAGAGCGAAACTTGCCCTTGCTCGCCTGATAGAGTGGCATCATCTGCGCTTGTAAATCACGCAACTGGGCAATGCGGTTCTCATTGGATGGATGAGTCGATAACAGCTCCGGCCCCTGACCGCCCCCCGCCTTGGCCATGTTTTGCCACAATGTCACCCCGGCTCTGGGATCGAAGCCGGCCCTGGCCATCAGCTCCAGCCCCATCACATCGGCCTCGGATTCCTGCGCCCGGCCATAGGGTAAGATATAACCCACCTGCACCCCGAGCCCCAGGGCCGCCATGTAGAGATCGGCGTTGGCTATCTGCCCCATCCCCAATGCTGCTCCGGCCAACTGCATACCGGTATTGCTGAGTTGGGCCCGCGAGGCCTGCTCATTGCCGTGCTGCGCCAGCACATGGGCTATCTCATGACCAATAACAGTCGCCAGTTGATCTTCATTGTTGGCCACCTTGAGAAGCCCGGTATAGACACCTATATGGCCACCGGGCAGGGCAAAGGCGTTGACCTGATCCGAGTCAAACAGCACCCATTGCCAATGTTGCTGCGGCAACAAAGAGGTAATACGCTGCGCCACGCAGGCAACATAGGCACTGGCCGCTTTGTCCTGGCTCTGCTTCTCCTTTGCTTTTATCTGCTCGAAAGAGGCGGTGCCCATCTGGTTTATCTGCTCGGGCGAAAACAGTAGCATCTGCGAGCGCCCGGTGGGCGACTGGGTAGTGGAGCAGCCCGAGAACAAACCCACAAAGAGTATGGCCAGCAGGCCGAGAATTCGGTTATTCATCTTTTATCTTCCGGTGATAAAGTTTCCCGGGATTTTACCTCAGTGTCACAAGCAAGCACAGCTTGCCGTATCGCCAAAGGATTGGCCGACTCAAAAGTCATTTCCGCTCACAGCCAAGGCGTGAAAAAGTTGACCTTAAGCCTGTCTGGCACGAAACTGGTTAGCAGACAGGGATACGGAAAAACGCCGTTATCCGCTTATAAGTCACTCATTATCATTGGCCTTTTTATAGGATCCAACTCATACAATGCTTGAAGAATTAGCCTTGGGAGGATTGCTGTTCAGTCCTTTGGTTCTCTTCGCACCTCTTGCGCTCGTACTCTGGTTTCTGACCAGACTGGTCCTTCACTGGACCGGGCTGTATGCAAAAATCTGGCGAGTGGCCTGGTTCGAAGTCGCCCTGTTCGTGTGCTATCTGGCACTGATTATCTACCTGTTTGAGAATTGACACTTACCATGGCAAAAGTACTGCGCATCTCCATTACCCTGCTTCTCGTGCTGGCCGCCATAGTGGCCGGATACTGGATTTGGAATCACTACCTCTATTCACCCTGGACCCGTGACGGTCGGGTGCGGGCCGAAGTGATTACGCTCTCGGCCGATGTCTCCGGCTGGGTAACCCAACTGAATGTTAGGGATAACCAGCAAGTCAAAGCCGGCGATCTGCTGTTTCAGGTAGATGATACCCGTTATCAGGCCACCAGTACCGAATTGGCCGCCGAGCTGGAAAACAAACTCTATGCCTGGGAACTGGCCAAACACAAATATGAGCGGCGCAAGAATCTCACCGGCCGCGAGGTGATCAGCGAAGAAGATTTGGAAACGGCACGGATCAACACTGAGTTGGCCAAAGCCAGCTACAACTTGGCAAAGGCCAGACTCGACAGCAGCAAAATAGATCTGCAGCGCACCCAGGTCCACTCCCCCGCCGATGGCACCATAATCAACCTCAGCCTGCGTCAGGGCAACTATGTCAACCAGGGCAAGGCGGTATTGTCTCTGGTTAAACAAGGCTCTTTCTATGTCACAGGTTACTTTGAAGAAACCAAGCTGCCGCTGATAAAGATAGGCCAAAAGGCCAAAATCAGCCTGATGAGTGGTGGCGAGCCGCTCAGGGGCGAAGTAGTTAGCATAGGCAAGGCGATTGCCGACACCAATACCAATGCCAATGGCCAACTGCTGCCGCAAATTCAACAGAGCTTCAACTGGGTCAGGCTGGCACAGAGGATCCCTGTAGATATCAAGCTGGACCCGGCTTCAGAAGAACGTGAACTCAGCGCCGGAATGACGGTTTCCATCCAACTGCAAGCCGAAGAATAACATGGCCCTGTCTCCCACGCTGGCAGTATTCCTGACCCCGGACAAGCGCACGCTGATCTTCGCCACCAAAGGGGTAATTGCCATGGCGCTGGCGCTGACGGCGGCGCTCTACCTGGACTTGGAGCGCCCCTACTGGGCGCTGGTGTCGGCGGTATTCCTGCAGATGCGCCCCGAAAGTGGCCTGGTGCTTGAAAAAGGCCTTTGTCAGATAATAGGCACATTGGTAGGCGGGGTTGTCGGCATAGCAATTCTCAGCGGCTTTTACAACGCTCCCGAACTGGCCATCCTCACCCTGACGCTGTGGCTGGGTCTGAACTCGGCGCTGTCGGCCATGGTGCGCCATATCAACTTTGTCTACGCCTTCGCTATGGCGGGGATCACCCCCTGTCTTATTGTGCTCTTGGTAATGGTTAGCCCTGCCACCGCCAACAGTGAAACCATCTTTGCCGTCGCCCATTCCAGGGTCAGTGAAATCATAGTCGGCGCCATCTGTGCCACTCTGGTGAGCCAGTTGCTGTGGCCAGTCAGAGTCACCGAAGGGCTGCAGAAACAAACCCGTAAAATAGTCAACCAGACGTTGGAATACCTCACGCTGGAGCTGGATCTCAACGGCTCCCATGAAAACCGCCATCAACAGATAGATGCAATTCTCGAATCACTGGCAGAAGCCAGTGACGATGCCAACGCCCTCAGCTACGAGGGGCCGGAAGGCCCTGGACGCAGTCGCGCGGCCAATTTGTTATTCAACAAGGTGTTGTCATTGCTGGCCGTGATCCAGATATTCGGCCGTTTGCAGCGTAACCATGAAGAGTTGATGACAGGCACCCTCTCAGGGCTAATCCGTACCCTGAAAAGCAACTTCAAGGCGATGTCCGAATCGGACGATTTCCATTTCTGTTATGAACTGGCACACAGGCAGAGGCGCGAAATCATTCACTATCGCAACACTCATGCCTGTATCAGCCCACTGGAGTCGCGGCTGCTGAAAACCGCCTCAGAGCTGGCCAGCGATTTGGTACTGGTGCTGCGGGCCTTCAAGGCGTTGGAGTCACCGGACAAAACGCTGCTCAATGCTCCCGCGATGCAGACCCACAGAGATCCCCTGCTCGGGCTGATCACGGGTGTCAGAACCATGCTGATTTTCCTGATTGGCGCCGGTATCTGGATTGGCACCGCCTCCAGCGCAGCACTGATGATAATGACCATGCCGGTGATCTTCTCCATCATGATGGCCAGGCTACCCTTACCCCTTTTGAGTATGATCCTGCGGCGGCTGCTGATAGGGGTGATGATTGCCATTCCGGTCGCGATATTTTACGCCCTCGAACTACTGGCCCAGAGCAGCGGCGATATTGAGATCATGTTGTTGGTATTGGCCGGTCCCTTCTTTATTGGCCTGATGGCGCTGGCCAATCGTGCCACCCTGCCCTACGGCCTGGGATTTTGCATCCCATTCGCCATTTTGGTCAGCCCCAGCAAAGACATGACCCAGGCCTTTGCCATAGACAGCACCCTGAGCAAGGCGATGGCCATCTTTGTCGGCGTCAGCATCCTCTATTGGCTGTTTAAGCTGGTGACAGAGCCAGGAGTCAAAATGATGCAGCAACGCCTGCTCAACGCCACTCGCAAAGATCTGATTGATATGGTCAAACAGGACAAGCCTGAGGACTGGTTCAATGCCCGCATGGCAGATCGCCTGCTGCGCTTGGCCAATTATGAACGTAGCAGCCAGAGCAGCAACAGAACCCTGACCGACTTAGGCCTTACCGGCCTAAACCTGGGCCATGTTTCGGTGCGCCTGCGCCGCCTGCTGGCAAGCATCAGCGACAGCCAACTCGACGAACTGCTGCAAGACTGGCAGTTGGCACTCGCCAACGCCTTTATCCTCTGTTCTCGCGGCGAAAACCCACCCGAGTTCCGTGCCAGCTGCGAACGCCTCTTGACCCGGCTGCAAACCGATGGTTTGGCACAGGAGCAATTGGAGATGGTTCAGGGGATGTTTGAGCGCCTGATAATGACCTTTGAACGCAGTGCCGCCATGATAAGCAATGCCAATGCACCCGCTACCCAAGCTGAGTCTGCGCCACAGCAAGAGCAAGAGTCTACCTCCGAACAAAAGCCTTAGGTAAAGACCAGAAGCTCAGCGCCAGGAGTCATCAAACCAAGTAAAAAAAAACTTGCAAACTACTTGACCGCTCAAGCAAACAAACCAATACTTGCGTAATCAAGTATCAATAAAGCATTGGTCAAGTTAGTTTCATTCTAAAGAGGTTTCAGATGACACAACCCATTACGGCAAGTATTGCGCTTGCCATAACCGAGATACACAGCCAACTGCAACGCAGTCTGGCAGGCAGGTTGTCGCTGCACGGCATCAGCTTCAGCGAGTTTTTGGTACTGAGGCAATTGGCAAAGGCCGAGGGCAATAAGCTCAGAAGGATTGACCTGGCCCAGGGCGCGGGACTCAGCGCTTCGGGGATCACCCGCCTGCTTAACCCAATGGAAAAAATTGGTCTGGTAGAAAAGGAAGCCGCCAGCCGGGATGCCAGAGTCAGCCTGGTGGCCCTGACACCGGCGGGTACTAAGATTTTTGCAGAGGCCGAGGTATCGTTTCAGCAAGTCGCCGATGAGTTTATGTCACGCTTGAGTGAGCAAGAGCAACAACTGTGGCTAAGCCTACTCCATAAGCTGGGTGCCTGAATACCAGGGCTCTGATTACAGGACAGGAGCCCCGAGCACTGCAATTCTAAAAGTGCAAAATAAGCCGCCGGAAAGCCCAAACAGAAGAAACTGAAGAAGCCGCATAAGTATCGAACCTACCGTTAACGCTTCTCCGGGAATAGCCTAAAAAAAACCGATGCCTTGAGCATCGGTTTTTTGTTTCGGCCGAGAGCAAGTTAGCTATTCAGATCCTGAAAGAACTTTTTCACCCCGTCGAAGAAACCTTCGGCCTTGGGGCTATGCTTCTTGGATTCGCCGGTGACTGAGGCTTCGAATTCCCGCAGCAACTCTTTCTGGCGCTCGGACAGATTCACCGGCGTTTCCATCACCACTTTGCAAAGCAGATCGCCAACCGCGTGACTGCGTACCGACTTAACCCCTTTGCCGCGCATGCGGAACATACGTCCGGTCTGGGTTTCCGCCGGGATCTTCAGGCTTACCTTGCCATCCAGTGTCGGTACTTCCACTTCACCGCCGAGGGCGGCCTTGGCAAAGGAGATGGGCACTTCGCAATAGAGGTTATTGCCGTCACGGACAAATATCGGATGCTCACGCACTGTGACCTGAACATAAAGATCACCCGCCGGAGCGCCAAATTCACCGGCTTCACCTTCACCGGCCAGACGGATACGGTCACCGGTATCGACACCGGCCGGAATTTTCACCGACAGTGTCTTGCTCTTCTCTATGCGGCCATCGCCATGACACTTGCTGCAAGGCTCTTTGATGATCTTGCCGCGGCCATGACAGGTAGGACAAGGCTGCTGCACGGCGAAAAAGCCCTGACGCATCTGTACCTGACCGGCACCATGACAGGTACCACAAGTCGTAGCCGAGGTACCCTTCTTGGCCCCTGAGCCATCACACACATCACAGCTTGCCAGGGTTGGGATACGCAGCTCTTTGGTCAAGCCACGAACCGCTTCTTCCAGCGACAGTTCCAGGTTGTAACGCAGATCTGAACCACGGGCAGCTTGACGATGCCCGCCACGACGACCACCACCGAAGATATCCCCGAACACATCGCCAAAGATATCACCGAAATCGGCGCCGCCGCCAAAGCCACCGCCGCCACGGTTGGGGTCAACCCCGGCATGACCAAATTGGTCATAGGCAGCTTTTTTGTCTTCGTCGGTCAGGATCTCGTAGGCTTCTTTGACTTCTTTAAAGCTGGCCTCGGCCGCCTTATCGCCCGGGTTGCGGTCAGGGTGATACTTCATCGCCAGGCGCTTATAGGCCTTCTTGATCTCCCGCTCGCTGGCGTCGCGACCGACGCCCAATACTTCGTAATAATCTCGCTTTGACATAATCTCACGCTTTCCAAGCTGGATTCACACAAGCGGGCGTTAGGGTTGCCCCGTAACGCCCGCCGGAATTAATCGAGTGCTACCACCCAATTACTTCTTGTCGTCTTTAACCTCTTCGAACTCGGCATCGACAACGTCATCGGCCTGGGCATTGCTGCTCTGGGCTTCGCCTTGACCTTGGGCTTGTTGTGCCTTGGCCTGAGCGATTTCCATCAGCTTGGCAGAAGCTTCGATCAGCTCTTGAGTCGCCTTGTCGATGGCTTCTTTGTCGTTACCCTTGGCGGCAGTTTCTACAGCGGCCATAGCGGTTTCGATCTTGGCCTTGTCGTCTGCTGCCAGAGCGTCACCGGCTTCTTCCACCTGTTTCTTGGTGGCGTGTACCAGACCGTCAGCCTGGTTGCGGGCACTGACCAGCTCTTCAAACTTCTTGTCTTCCTCGGCATGAGCCTCGGCGTCGCGAACCATTTTCTCGACTTCATCATCAGACAGACCGGAAGAGGCCTTGATGGTGATGTTCTGCTCTTTGCCTGTCTTCTTGTCTTTGGCAGACACGTGCAGAATACCGTCGGCGTCGATGTCGAAAGTCACTTCAATCTGTGGCATGCCGC
The DNA here is from genome assembly GCF_000518445.1 of Shewanella sp. 38A_GOM-205m. Classification (NCBI taxonomy): domain Bacteria; kingdom Pseudomonadati; phylum Pseudomonadota; class Gammaproteobacteria; order Alteromonadales; family Shewanellaceae; genus Shewanella; species Shewanella sp. 38A_GOM-205m. The sequence continues at coordinate 41,897 of NZ_JADP01000021.1, forward strand.
GTGGAGCAGGCTCAATACCTTCCAGGTTGAACTGACCCAGTGACTTGTTGGCGCTGGCTTGCTTACGCTCACCCTGCAGCACGTGAATGGTCACTGCGCTTTGGTTGTCGTCTGCTGTAGAGAAGGTCTGCTGTGCCTTGGTAGGAATAGTGGTGTTCTTCTCAATCAGCTTGGTCATTACGCTGCCCATGGTTTCAATACCCAGAGACAGAGGTGTTACGTCCAGCAGCAGTACGTCTTTCACGTCACCGGCCAGTACACCACCTTGAATCGCAGCACCTACGGCTACCGCTTCATCAGGGTTCACGTCTTTACGTGGTTCCTTGCCGAAGAAGTTGGTTACCGCTTCCTGAACCTTAGGCATACGGGTTTGACCGCCCACCAGGATCACTTCATTGATGTCAGACACTGACAGGTCAGCATCGGCCAGAGCTACTTTCAGAGGCTCCAGTGAGCGCTGGATCAGGTCTTCAACCAGAGATTCCAGTTTGGCACGGGTGATCTTAACCACCAAGTGCTTGGGACCTGTCGCATCGGCAGTGATGTAAGGCAGGTTCACCTCGGTCTGAGTGGTGCTGGACAGCTCAATCTTGGCCTTCTCGGCAGCTTCTTTCAGACGCTGCATAGCCAGAGGGTCGTTACGCAGATCCAGACCTTGCTCTTTCTTGAATTCGTCAGCCAGGTAGTTGATCAGACGGTTGTCGAAGTCTTCACCACCCAGGTGAGTATCACCGTTGGTTGCCAGCACTTCGAAAGTCTGGTCGCCGTCGTTGCTGTCGATTTCGATGATGGAGATATCGAAAGTACCACCACCCAGGTCATATACAGCAACAATGTTGTCGCCCTGCTTCTTGTCGATACCATAGGCCAGTGCCGCAGCAGTTGGCTCGTTGATGATACGTTTTACTTCCAGACCCGCGATACGGCCGGCATCTTTGGTGGCCTGACGCTGAGAGTCGTTGAAGTAAGCAGGTACTGTGATTACCGCTTCAGTCACTGGCTCACCCAGGAAGTCTTCAGCAGTTTTCTTCATCTTTTTCAATACTTCGGCAGACACCTGAGGTGGTGCCATCTTCTTGCCATGGCTTTCAACCCAAGCGTCGCCGTTGTCGGCCTTGATGATCTTGAAAGGCATGATGCTGACGTCGCGCTGAACTTCATCGTCAGTGAAGCGACGGCCAATCAAACGCTTGATGGCAAAGAAAGTGTTGGCTGGGTTGGTCACGGCCTGACGTTTTGCAGGTGAACCAACCAGTGTCTCGTCTTCAGTGAAGGCGATGATAGAAGGTGTAGTACGATCGCCTTCGGCATTCTCCAATACGCGAGCCTTGTCACCATCGAGGACAGCTACACAAGAGTTTGTTGTGCCTAAGTCGATACCAATAATTTTACCCATGAGGTCCTCCGAAAAATCTTTTCTTTCGAACTGAATATGTTTATCTGATTTCAGATATGGGGGTAAACTCGCTGTTTTCAAGCCCGTTGTAGATGGCCCCCAATCTTGCCTTACCCCCTATATAGGGGCGTAAAATTGCTTTACAAGGGCCAGGAAGAAAAAAATGGATCTTTTGCTTAATCTTTTTACACATCGCCGCGCCGGGATCTTTTTTTATTCACCGACGCTGAATAAAATGATGTCAATTCCGGAGGTGGCCAGCCTGGCCGCCAAATAGCTGTACTGGCAGAGAAGTCTAGAGTGAAAAAATCCCAGCTGGCCCTGATCTACGGGATGGCCGCCGTATTCCTATGGTCCACAGTGGCGACCGCCTTTAAAATCGCCCTTGGCTTCTTCTCGCCGTTGCAACTGGTGTTTGTTGCCGTCATCACTTCATCCGTCTGTCTGGGGCTTATTCTTGCCTGGCAGGGAAAACTCAAATTATTAAAGCAACAGTTTTGCGCCCGCCCCTGGTTTTACCTGCAAACAGGGTTGCTGAACCCCTTTCTTTATTATCTGGTGCTGTTCAAGGCCTATGATCTGCTGCCGGCGCAGCAGGCGCTGTCGCTGAACTACACCTGGGCGGTACTGCTGCCGCTGTTGGCAGCACCCATGTTGCAGCAAAAACTACAGGGCAGTGACATGCTGGCGGCCGTCACAGGTTACTGTGGAGTATTGGTGATAGCCACCGGCGGTAATCTGTTATCGATGGACTTTGCAAACCCCTTTGGCATACTGCTGGCACTCTCCAGCACCCTGCTATGGTGCCTATATTGGATCATTAATACCAAAGACAAGGGCGATGCCATTGTCAGCCTGATGCTGAGTTTTTTGGTGAGCCTGCCGCTGATAACCATCACCTTGCTGGCAACCGAAAGCCTGCCCTCTTTGCATTGGCAAGCCCTCGGTGCCGGTGTCTATGTCGGCCTGTTTGAAATGGGAGTCACCTTTGTGCTCTGGCTGATGGCACTGAGAACCACAGAGCGAGCCGCCAGCATCACCAATCTGGTGTTTCTGACGCCACTCTTGTCCATGGTGTTTATTGCGCTGATATTGAAAGAAACCATCACACTGGCGACTCTGGTAGGCATGGGACTTATCCTGTCAGCCCTCTTGATACAAAAAGTACTGAAACCCAAGGCGCCGAAAGTGAACATTGTTTGATGGGGAACCGACTCTGAGAACAAACCGCATTTGATTGAAACTGTTGTTGAAGCAGCGTTTAATAAAAAGGCCAAGGTATCAAAACCTTGGCCTTTTTGCTGGCAGGCGATGCGGGAAATTGTGTCGCTTGAATCTATCTCCAGCTCATCCTTATCTAGCTAAGCCCTACAAAAAGCCACGGGCAAAAGAGGAAAAGATAGTTCAGTCATCAGGGCTATCTGCCTGAAACTATTTCTATGCTGCCCTAAGCTATGTCTATCACTGCGCGACAAAGATCAATTTACTGGTATCAAAACCGCGTTCGGCCGACATCTGAATAAATTTGTCCATTACCTCAGGTTCAACAACCGCCGTTCGCGACAGCAACCACAGGTAATCGGTATCTGGCCCGGAAACGAAGGCATAACTGTAGTTTTCTCTATCCAATTCAAAGACCACATAAGAGCCGTAAAAGGGACCGAAAAATGAAACTTTCAGATAAGCGTCGGTATCACTGTTAACAAAGTACGCCTTGCCTTCAGCCTCTTTCCACTCGCCGTCAGCCTCTGAGTAGCCCCGGTTGAGCACAGAAACGCCACCATCACTTCTCATCTTGTACTCGGCCGTAACCTGCGTGAGGCCTCGCTCAAATGAATGGTCGAGGCGAGCCACCTCATACCACTTGCCCAAATAGTTGTTCAGTTCAAACCCTGATACAGGTTTGACCGAATCTGGCATACCCAAGCAACCACTGAGCAAAGCCGCAAACACAACCAATAAAACTCTTCTCATGATGCCTCCCATTTACTCATAGTTCTGTCAGCTTTAATCATTCAACTCCTGCGTACTCAGAAAGAAATCAACTTCACAGGGTGCCATAGAATGATCATAGTAAGGTTGAATGATGACCCCATCCGCGGTGAGTCGCCATTTCACCATCGCCCAGTTGTCCCAGGATTCGAAGTACTCACATTCAGCTTGTAGCTCATTGTTATTCGCATATTTCTCTTTCAACAAGGAGTAATAGTCCAACTTGGGGAAGCGTTCCGTTAGGTCATGCAACTGCGCCAGTTTGCTGAGATCAAAATTCAACATCTGCTCACCATACTCAGGATGCGGCCCACCACAAGAAATCTGGTACTGAATAACGACACTAAAATACTCATCAGAGACCAGGCTTATTTGAGGTTCGTATGATGCCTCTTCACATTGCAGAAAATTCGAGACGTAATCCCGGTGCAATTTTGCCAGCAGCGGATTTAAAAATGCTTGCTGGGCTTGAGTAAACCCTTTGCCGAGCCGGTAAAAAGCAAAGTTGCTGTGATCTTCTTTGATTAGCTCAATGGTTTGCTTAGCAAACTGTTTTTCCCCGACCAGGGTAAACTTCATATGCTCAGCCCGATAATCGGCAAGGCTTTGCTCAATCGGCGTCAGATGCACAGGCAAAACCCTTTGCTTATTCTGCCAGGTACCTTGCAGGTTTCCCCCTACCAAGCGAAGCTCGAACAGTTCCAGCTTCTGCTCTTTCGAACTGTAACGCTGATAAAAGGTATACCCCTCCCGCTCCAGAGGGATCTCCTTCAAGTAACGGGTATACATATAAGTGCTCACGGCATCATCCTGGATGCTAAACATAATGGGATACTTGCCTAAGGTGCCTTTGTAGGTTTGCGCCTGTATCGGCATGACCAAGCCAAAGCAAACGACAATCCCGATGATGACTCTTTTAAGCATTAATAATTTACCTAATTCAAAGCTGTAAAATTAAATTCAGTAGAGCCGTTTCCCTCAGTAGTGCAAACGAGGAAACCGGTTGCAAGCCAATAGTAAGCACACACTAACAGGCACCAAGAACCAATAGGCATCCATGCCGCAGCTTATTAGGCTGTTTGAATATCGATCAAGTTGGAGTGTCCACATCATCCCAATCACTATTCTCAAAGCCGATTAGCCAATTAAGGGCATAATGGCGCTCAAGCACAACTCCTCGGTCGATATCTGGGGAAATATCTACCCCGTCAATGCCGGCCTGACGGCATAACCAATGAAGCCGATAATGCAGGTCCAAACAGTCCAGCACTTCATCGACCGCACGTAACTCAACCCTGTCTTCCCAGGAGCTGGAATCGAGCATCAGCCTGGCAATTTCAGGCACGTCACAAATGGAATCTGGAAATGGCAGTTCAGGCAAAATACCCAATACCCATAGCAATAGCGCCGCAGCCTCATATCGCCAAACAAACTGCACTACCAGGCTTTCATCAGGATTATCATCAAGGTGTTCAGCCTTTAAAAACGCCGCTTCTGCGGGACTTAGATTAACAAAGCCACTTGGAATACGTTCCTTCAGCGTCTCTATATCGAGCGGGTCTCCCGTTGCGATAGACTCAGCTCGGACGGCGACAACAAATAGTGACATTGCACGAAGAACAATCTCGCTAGCAGGCCTAAGGCTTATTTCATGCTCACAAGGTATAGGAGGAGTTGGAGGAACATTTAAATGCCTTGCTTTAAGCAGAGTTTCTGTTTGATGCTTGCGGCTATAGCTTGCGTCCAGGAATGGAATGAATGCCGCCTCATCGGCCTGACGTCCATCAGGGTAAAGTAGGACATGGCCATTTGGATCTCGGACAGTTCCATCAGGGAGGAATAAGATCGAATTGGACTCCAATGCCCACGTAGACAAATCGTCCAAATGAGCCTCTTCCAGATCGAAGCTAAACTGATGATTTACCCTCTGTATATGACGCAGAAGATGATATTTTATTTTAGTCATCTCACTACCTCCTCTTTCGAGGATATAGCTGTGAAACCCGTTCAGGTGGTTTGTCAATTCTGGGTCACTTAAACCACGCCTGTTATTCAATACATGTGGAAAAGAGATATCTATAGGATTAAGGTGCGTGGAATACGCGTTTACTAAAATACTCATTTAAACTCCATTTCAATCAAAGGCTTTGCCGGGTGCAACCAGTCACCATATAAAAATATCGCCTAAAGTTTCGGGGAGATTATCACTCCCGACTTGTTTAATATAAATCTATAAATTTAAAATAATTGTTCAAGTGACAATTATGCCTAAGTCAATCTTGTCTCTTGATTAGCGCAGTCAAATGCGTGACTAAAAAACCACCGGCCACATTTTATAAAGCTAAAACAATCTCAGCCTTGATTTAACTCTGATGTCATTCGAACCTTATTGGGTTTCCAAGCATCAAATCCACCTATTACAATCCACTCTACCTCCATGCAGAAGTTGAAATCCAGAGGAAGTTAAACCCAAATGACGCTGCCGACCTTAATAGAAAAGTTATTCGCCAGCAGCATAAGCTGCATTTCCACATAATCGAAAGGGCTGATACCTTCACCATGAGCGCAAGGCTGTTTTGTCGACATGTCGTTTTTTAGAAACTAATCCATCTTATTTAATTCATAACTCTTACTAAAAACTAACACCAGAAAAGCCAAAACACTCACCCAAAATTCAATAAACCCACAAATTTCATTACTGTTAACCAGTGGATGCCAGCTTGCTCGTTTCTAAGGTTGCCCTACGTTAGACAGGAAAAACCAGAGTTGAACGCCTCACTACTTGGGCACTTTCTAATATTGATGCTTTTCGAACTAATCCATATAAGAAGCTACCGCAACCGCTCCAAAATAAAGCTCCAACATAAATTATAAAAGCATCAATTTTGAACGCCCTTTCTTTAATAGCATTATGAGCATCAGCAAGGTGACTATGATGTATGCAACGGCAACTAACATTCTATCCCTGTATGTCTGTAAAAATTGATAACAAACTATCTTAACGTCTACTCTCTTTTCCCAATAAACAATTTCAATTCCCTTAAGTTCATAACCTTGTCAATAGTAGCTGCCTAAGTTGTTAATACACATAATATCAGAGCTTACTGTATGGCTTGGTTAAACTCGGTTACTACCCCGAGCAGGAATATGCTAACTTCTAATTAATAATCAAGAATCAGACCACTAAAGCATGCCACCACATCTACATAATAAATATAATCAACATGTTGCGAGATTAACCGCAAACTTTGAATTGCCAAAAAATGAACATCAGCGTGCCTTTAGTAGTAATTTCTGAGTCTCCAGTTATTTGGCAAAGAAGAGCTCCATCTTGATCGATTTCTATATGTTTTTTGCCTCGATAGTCAGACTTAGCAAGTTACCACCTTTGGCTTCAACATAACCACCATCCAGGTAGTAGCAGAACAATTCTGATTCGCGCATTAGATCAATAAAAACTGGATTACCATTATCAGTTCCGATAGTAATGCAAGAGCTGCACTGCTCAATGGTTAAAGGAGAGCTGCCGGAAACTTCCAATTGAGTTTTGATGAAAGCATAAAGCTGGTTAAAGGTGTTGACAGTGTTTTTATCTATCGTGACTTCATCAGCAAGCTCACTCTCCGGGAACAAATAGAATTCACTCCCTCTGTAATAGACCACTTCAGCTGTATCAATACTACTGAGCCATTCCGTATAATAACTTGGCAATATCACAAGCACTCCCTATAAAAATAACAGTTACACAATTCTAGCAAACGGTTGTACCGAACAAATACCTTAAAGCAATTAGCGCACAGGGGTATTAGGCAAAGTTAAAACAGTGTTTTTTAAAAAAGAATACCACAGTCACTTTTCATGTATTTAACCTGCTTTCTGGCGAAACTTGATCATTTATCAATTCAACAAGAGACTTGGCAACAAATTTGGCCTCATCCCAACCTAAGTCGCCACAATTAGCGATGTAATAGCCAGCAATTCTTTCCTGTTCAATTTTTGCCACGCAAATATTACCATTCCCATCCATGCAAACAGGTATTGATTTAGGCATATACTTCTTTAACTCGTATATATCCTCACCTAGTATTTCTATGATTGAGAAAAATTGCAGCTCTTTAAAACCAAAAAAGATGTCCGCCCCATTACTTTTCTGCCACCAATCATAAAATTCACTTGGTAAGCTAACACCAAAAGCCTCTTCAAGCTCTCTAATCGATTCTCTACTTACTCCAGGTGGTTTGTTTACGTATTCCATACCTTCCTCTATGCATAATACCGACAACAGCCAATCGTAACGAGCTTCAGCCCAGAATGGGCAATAATAATTAGCCTATTATTTTTTACATATTTCATCAATTTCTTCCAGAACCAAGCCTAGGGAAGAGTTTTGTTCATTTTGTTTGAGTTTTCCTGCCAATTCTTTCTGAAGCTTTAGCAGCTCATCTTTTTTACAACGCAAATGCCAGACATCAGCCTTTAATGGTGCCACCATTATTTTTGACTCTAGCAAGTTTGAAAGCTTAAAATTCCGGAGCAGAATCAGCGCGTCTATTTTTGAAATACTGAAATCTACTATTTGGCCTCTTTAACAATTTTTAGCCATTGTTCAAAGTTGTCTGCTGGCCAACTATTTCCAAGTAATGTGCTCTATTGTAAAAAAATAACTTAATCTTCTTTCTGTCTGCATCCAAGCACAGCTAGATGGTTTGAGCTCTCTGAAGTCGGAATATGGTGTTCAACTATTGGTTAGATGTCCATTTTTTCCTTTGAGTTCGGCGAGGGCATGTTAACATTGAGAAGAAGTTGGACACTTTATTAAACGCCGTAGTCACGCTCTACCTTCGATAGACGAGTTTTGAATGATGAATACCACTTCTCATAACCCAACCTTTGGGCTACTTGATGCTCAGCATTTGCCTTCCACTGCTTGATAGACTCAAGATCAGACCAATATGAAACGGTAATTCCAACGTCTTCTCGTGCTGACTCTACGCCCAAAAAACCAGGCTGCTTTGAAGCTAGATCAGCCATTAGAGCTGCCATTTGGCCATAACCGTTATCTCCGTCGGTACGGTGAGACGTGAAAATAACTGCGTAGTGAGGCGGCTTCGGTGTTTTGGCTATGAGGGGCATATATACTCCTGTGTACATTAACGCCGCCGTAAGCAACGAACAACTTGTTGCACGATGTTTAATGGCATTGTTAGCTCCAATCTTCCCAACGCTTGCCTTCCGCATGCCAAGGTAAAGCGGGCTGGCTTCTGATTTTTTTGCTTCTACCATTTTGAATATGATGTGTCTCTATAGTGTCAAAGATTCGCTTTCCTTTACGGTTGAATCTCACCAAAAAAAGTACAATAGGTTCGGCGGAATCACCCCATTGGCTTTTAACGGCATTTAAATTATCATCATAAAAATTGTTATCAGAATAAGTTACAAAAACTGAAAATTGACAGTTTTCTTTTTCTTCATATAACTGCCTAACCTCATTCACTTTTTCAACTTTTCTAGGCTCACACCACTCCCATTCTAAATTTGCAATTACATTTTCATCGTTATCTTTAATAACAGCATCGGTTCTATTGCCATGCTCAAAATACATGAAGTAGCCAAGTAGATCTGACGCAGATCTAGCGCAGAACCCTATATGTGTTGTCCATTCAGCTCTTGAGGCAATTTCTTTATGCTCTTTAGTCAGGGGGAAGTCCCGATACCATAGAACATTGAACAATGTGATGAAGTCTTTGGTTATACGTTTCAATTTTTTAATCCAAAAGAGCTAACGCACCGCACAGGGCTGGTAAATAAGCGCAACGCTTTAACTGTCCCAGCGGGAGCGATTGCTGCGGCTTGTTACGTGTTTTTACGGACAGCTGTTTGATTGACAATTCTCCAGTTTATTTTTTGCTTCCACGCAAGCTGCTTATCAGAGAGTTTACGCTTGCGGCGAGTTTGCATTAAGAACAGATACTCATTTTCATAGATGTAGCCAAGTTGATAGGCATGAAGGATTAAATCCTCATTTGCGTTGGCGGAGTTGTCTTTGGCAATTCGTTTTAGTCCATCGAAGAGATTGCCTGTTGAGATACCAATGAACTGGTTGACACAGACATTACCAACATAAGTCTTGTTACCATTGAACTGATTTTGGATATAGCACAGCTCTTTGATTGCTTGACCGCAAGGGCAATGACCCCAATCTTCCTGTATTTCAATACCAACCAGCTTCCACTCACTCTTGGCTGCGAAGAAACTTTGAGAATTAGAGAGCGGTAATATATGTTCTTTTAGTCTCTCAAAATTATGCTCCAAAGCTTCTCCTTAGCACTAGTGCGCGTAACAGCTGTATAGTACGCATGCGCGTTGTTTTAGTCCTAGGATGAGTGTGAACACACATAGCTATCTATTTGTATTAACAGGTTAAATGGAGTTTAGCTTTGATATCCCTTGCTGCTAAACGCACAAACCATCTAAAACAGGCCGCTTTTGCGGAACATTTTGCTGCAGGCATAGCTACCGCACGGACACGAAACAGACTTCGTCCCTGAAGATCCCCCAAAACCGCCGAGAGCGACCCGGGAACTATGTCAGGCCAATATTCCCTATCATGGCCTACTACACTGAGTGTCATATCCGCTACAGTTAAGAAAAGTCTAACATAAGCAGTTGAATTGTATCTACAATAACCAGGTTAGATAAGTGAAACAATCGCCAATAGGGAGAGATTAGGTAAAAGCGATAAAATACTGTTTTAACTGCCGGAGCCGAAATGATTGGCTATTTGGGAAGATAGTTGCTCTCTTTGCGATTCAGCTCATGCTTGTTGAGCTTTAGCAATCAGGAATGTGAGGCGGATTACAGCAGTTTGCAGCAAAACACTCTAGGGTAAGCTAACCCTAATACCGAGAGGCAAGCTCTCGACTTTAAACAGGAATCTCAGATGTCTGATACAGATAAGGCGTTTTTTCAGCGTGCCAGTGAGCTCATCGAGTTGGCCAACAAACAGAACCAGAATACTGAAGTCCAAACCGGTGAAGTCAGTGCCTCCTTCATGTATGCCCTGGCTCGCTACAATGCCTGGTTCGGCTCTACCGGTTTTGCCACCAAGGAGCAGATGCAGTCGAAGAAGCAAGAGATGATGGATTACTATATGGAGCGCTACAAGGAGATGCTTGAAGGCTCTATGGACGACTATATCGAGAATTTCGACCACTACCGCGCAACGCAGAAGTAAGGCCGCCATAGTATTTCAAAATGCCCAGCCTGATGCCGGGCGTTTTATTTTGACTTGACTCATGTTTAAAGCCCTTCCCTGGCCTATCGATTTTGCCAGCCTAAATTAGCCCCGAATTCAGATTGAATCGCCACCGATATCTAGGCTATTGTCTGAGCTATTTTTCTTGGCTATTTTCTAAGCTATTTTCTGAGTTAATACTTAAGCTTTTGTGCCGCTTTGTGGTCTTGCTCTTAAACTGAGTCTTAAAAGAGTGACCCGCTGTCTCGACCCAGAAAGGCTTGAGGCTTATGCTATGACACCTGTTTTGATAGTTAGACAGGTTTTGGCGCAACAGATATCCGGATTAAAACGCGATACTAAACGCTACTCACGCCATCACCTAAGGAGACACTTGTGACACCCGCAATCGATCTCGCCACCAAGGCGGGAATCTCTTTTACCGTTCACGAATATCACCATGACAAGAATGCCCCTTCCTACGGAGAAGAGGCCGCCAGTGCACTTGGACTGGATCCCAACCGGGTATTCAAGACTCTGCTAGTCAGCAGCGATGAAAAGTCACCGCCACTGGCGGTGGCCCTGGTGCCTGTAAATCATCAACTCAGCTTGAAATGCGTTGCCAAGGCGATTAAGGCCAAGAAGTTGGTGATGGCCAATCCGCAGTTGGCACAGCGTTCATCCGGCTATCTGGTGGGCGGCATCAGCCCTCTGGGGCAGAAAAAGCAGTTACCTACAGTGATAGACGCCAGCGCCCAGGAGTTTGACAGCATCTATGTCAGCGCCGGTCGCCGCGGACTGGAGATCTGTCTTGCCGCAGAAGACTTGGCCAAGCTCTGCCGCGGCAGTTTTGCGGCTATCAAGAGCTGAATCGTAAGCGGCCAAAGCAAAAGCCCCGCAACTGCGGGGCTTGGGTTATACTATGCTCTGAATACCTTTTACAAGAAGTAAACACTAACTTCTGGTGGTGTAATCACCGACACCCAACCACTTGTAGGTGGTCAGTGCTTCCAGCCCCATGGGGCCTCTGGCATGCAGTTTCTGAGTACTGACAGCCACCTCGGCGCCCAGGCCGAACTGGCCGCCATCGGTGAAACGGGTGCTGGCATTGAGGTAAACCGCCGCCGAATTCACCTGGTTCATAAACTCGGTAGCGGCGTTGATATCATCCGTGAGGATAGCCTCGGAGTGACCGCTGGAATAGCGACGAATATGACCTATGGCCTGCTGGATATCATCGACTACCCGGATCCCCAGATTGAGGGATAACCACTCGGTAGCAAAGCTATCCTCGCTGGCGGCGGCCACTTGCTCAGCCCCAAGAATCGCCACAGTCTCGGGGCAACCTACCAGCTTAACTCCGGCATCGACTAAGGCCTTGGCCACCTTGGGCAATGCCTCCTTGGCTATCTGCTTATGCACCAACAGGGTATCCAGGGCGTTACATACGGTTGGGCGCTGCACCTTGGCGTTGAGAATGACAGGAATGGCCTTCTCCAGATCGGCCGCCTTATCCAGATAGAGATGGCAGATACCGATACCGCCGAGAATAACCGGGATAGTCGCCTGTTCGGCGCAGAGCCGCTGCAGCTTGTCGCCGCCGCGGGGCACTATCATGTCCACATATTGATCCAGTTTCAGCAGCCCGGTAACCAGGGTGCGATCCGGGTTGTCGATAAGCTGCACCGCATCTTCCGGCAAGCCACTGGCTTTAACGCCCTGGCGAATGGCCTTGGCCAGCGCTTGGTTGGATTTCAGGGTTTCCTTGCCGCCACGGAGGATCACCGCGTTGCCGGTTTTAAGGGCCAGCACGGCAATATCCACAGTCACATTGGGCCTGGCCTCATAGATAACGCCTATCACCCCCAGTGGCACGGCGCGCCGACACAGGCGCAAGCCGTTATCCAGCATCCGGCTGTCATACTCGCGGCCAATGGGATCGGCAAGGGCAATCACATTGTCGATATCGGCTATGACTCCAGCCAGGCGCGGCTTATCCAGCAGCAACCTGTCTATCATTGCCTCGTTGAGACCGGCCTCTTTGGCCGCAACCACATCCTTCTCATTGGCCGCAAGGATTGCCGCTTCATCGGCCTTGAGAGCGGCAACGATATTATGCAGCAGTTGCTGCTTGGCGGTGCCGGAAAGATTGGCCAGGGCAAAACTGGCTTCCTTGGCCCTTTGCCCCAGTTGTTGCAGATATTCAGCTGTCATAAAACCACCATGTCGTTGCGGTGCACTATTGCATCACCATAGTCATAGCCCAGCAAGGATTCAATGTTATCTGAATGCTGGCCCGCGATACGTTTGAGGGCCACGGCGCTGTAGCGGCAGATCCCCCGCGCCAGTTTACGGCCATTGGGATCCAAGAGTTGCACTGTGGCGCCCCGTTCAAACTCGCCCTCGACGGCGATAATCCCCTTGGACAGCAGACTGCGGCCCTTTTCGGTTACCGCTCGCACCGCACCTTCATCCAAGGTCAGTTTCCCCTTGGCCTTGGGCCCGGCAAGGATCCACTGCTTACGGCTCTCCAGCGGGGTCTCGATGGCGCAGAAGTGAGTACCCACTGACTCACCGGCAGCGATTTTTTCGATGGCGTCCGGATGATGGCCCGAGGCGATAACCACTTCGATACCGGCGCGGCGAGCTATGTCGGCCGCCTCCAGCTTGGTTGCCATGCCGCCGGTACCCAAACCGGAAACTGAGCCGCCGGCCAGTTGCCGCAGGCTGTCGTCGATATTGGCCACTTCGCTGATAAGATGAGCATTGGGATTGTGGCGCGGATCGGCATCGAACAAGCCTTTTTGGTCTGTCAGCAGGATCAGCAAGTCGGCATCACACAAAAGCGCTGCCCGGGCGGACAGGTTGTCGTTGTCCCCTACTTTTATCTCATTGGTGGCAACGGCATCGTTTTCATTGATGATGGGGATAATATTCTGTTTCAGCAGCGCATTCAGGGTATCTCTGGCGTTGAGATAGCGCTCGCGATCGTGCAGATCCGCCCGGGTCAGCAGCAACTGCCCCACGTGCAGACCATAAATACTGAACAACTGAGCCCAGGCCAGGATCAACTGGCTCTGGCCCACGGCCGCCAGCAACTGTTTGTTGGCCATGGTATCCGGCAACTCCGGATACATCAGATGCTCGCGCCCGGCTGCAATGGCGCCGGAGGTACACAAAACCACTTCGATACCGGCGCGCATCAGGGTCGCCATCTGCCTGGCCAGCTCAACCATATGGGCCTTGTCCAGGCGCTTGCTGCCGGAGGTAAGTACACTGGTACCCAGTTTTACCACTACCCGGCGGTAGCGTGTGTCACTCAAGTTCATCACTTGTATTTGCTTAAAAAAGTCGGGGATAAATCTTATACCCAATCCGTCGCCGGATTCCTAGCGGCGTCGGGCTTTCAAGTGGATAAAATCGTTATTTATTGCGATATCTCATACAAAAAGGGCCATACAAAGTATGACCCTCAATAAATACGGTTTATAAAGCACTTGCTCGCGTTTGACCTTTAACCACCGTAGGCAAACTTGAGAATAAACAGCAGCGCCAGTGCCACAACCCCGGCATTGAGATCGCGAAAACGGCCGCAGAGAAGTTTAATCGCCGCATAGGCGATAAAGCCAAAGGCAATACCCGTGGCAATTGAGAAGGTTAATGGCATCAGCAGGCAGACCACTACCACAGGGGCGGCTTCGGTCAAATCCTCCCACTCTACATGCACCAAACCAGACATCATCAGAATCGCCACATAGAAGAGGGTGCCCGCAGTAGCATAGGCCGGCACCATACCAGCCAGCGGCGAGATAAAGAGCGAGGCCAAAAACAGCAGCCCGACCACGACGGCGGTCAAGCCGGTACGGCCACCGGCACTAACGCCTGAGGTGCTCTCGACATAACTTGTGGTGGTCGAGGTACCCAGCATGGCCCCGGCAATAGTGGCAGCGCTGTCGGCGGTCAGGGCGCGGTTGAGTCTTGGCAGGCGGCCCTTATCATCGAGGAAACCACCACGATGGGCCACGGCTACCAAGGTGCCCGAGGTATCGAACAAGTCCACAAACAAAAAGGCAAATACCACGGAAATCATGCTGATCTCCAGCATGCCGGAGAGATCCATCTTCATAAAGGTGGGCGCTATGGAAGGCGGCATGGATACCAGGCCACTATATTGCACATCACCAAAGGCCAGCCCCAACACTGTGATGGCCAGAATGCTGAGGATCACCGCCGCCTTATATCCACGCTGAACAAAAGCGATGATCAGGAAGAACCCCAGTACCGACATCAGTGCCGGAAATGCAGTGATATCGCCCATACCTACGAGTGTTGCCGGGTTGGCAACCACTATGCCGGCACTCTTGAGGCCGATGAGCGCCAAAAACAGGCCGATACCTGCGGCTATGCCAAGGCGCAGCGACATAGGAATGGAGTTGACCACCCATTCCCGAATTCGCACCAGGGAGAGGATCATAAAGCAGATCCCGGAGAGGAATACTGCGCCGAGCGCGGTTTCCCAGCTATAACCCATTTCCCCCACAACTGTGTAGGTAAAAAAGGCGTTGAGGCCCATTCCCGGCGCCAGGGCGATGGGATAATTGGCCAGCAGCCCCATGACCAGACAGCCTATCGCCGCCGCGACACAGGTCGCCACAAAGACAGCGCCCTGATCCATACCGGCATCGGCCAGCATAGAGGGGTTAACGAAGATGATGTAAGCCATGGTCAGAAAGGTGGTCAGACCCGCGACCGCTTCCTGCTTCAGAGAGGTTTTGTTTTGCTTTAACTTGAACAGTTTTTCCAACATGGAACCAGGTTCCTTGAGTTTGAGTGTAGGGAGGTTTGTGACACTTCTTTAACGAGGTCATCGGCGGCAGATTATAGGGAGTTTGACCTGATCAGACCAGCACCGGAGCATGGAGGCTACCTGTGGTATCCATTAAATGCCCACCAGCTCACAATTTATTCACATTTTGCTGCGAACAAAAAAAAAAGCCTGCTCAAAGAGCAGGCCAAGACATGTATCAAGCACCCAAAAGGGAAAGAGTCTACCGCGCTAGCGGGTAACACCTGGCAACAGAAGCAAAACTTCTATTGCGACTTGAGTCTAAATACACCACAAAGTGGTGAACAAAGGTTGATGGATGATGGAACTACTTAAAGGGGTAGTCAGCCCTTGAAACTCATGGCGAACATGCCGCCGCGCAAAACCTGACAATCAAACCAGGTGTTGCTCCAATAAACTACGTTGTTTTTGCCTGTGTAAGACATAGCCGATACTCCTAACAAAGTTGTGAAATAAATACTCTAGTGAAGCTTGGCTCGGTTCCCTGGAACTAGAGGTTCTCATATCCGTGGAGACAACTTGTCACTCATTTCCCTGGAGATAGTTATCCATCCTGGATTGACTAGAGGTGGAAGGCGCTTGCCTAACCAACGAGAGCTATTATAGCCATCTGTAATTTTATTACAAGTATTGAGGCAAAAAATTTAAAATACACCTAAAACTGTAAGGTAATTACATAAAAGTTACACAGGATTTACCCACCTCACCTAATGATACATCTCGAAACATAGCAAGAGAGTGCTCATTACTATTTGATTTTAAATAAGTAAATCAAAAGCCAATCAGGCCAACCTCATTCCAATTAAGTAAAATCTAACACTGTAATTGGCTGTCAGTTACAGCCAAAATGTTAGTCTCCCGGCGGGGGTAAAAGCGTGATCTCAAAGAGGTAAGACCAGTTAAGGTGAATTGGATCACCCCATCCAAGGGCTGGGTAAAAATCCGTCTGAAAGTTTTCTGTTGTTTTCAGATACCGTGCCAGATAACAACCTAAAGCAGGGGCGAGATCCAATCACTTGCAGTGGATAGCTTGGGTGAGATGACGTCCAGCAAATGTCGGGGCTATGGAATACCAACATAGCGGTCGCCAAGTGAAGAAAAGCAAACTGACAGGGTGCAGGGATAACCCGGCCGACAGCGTCGGCCGGGAGGCGTTGAGGGCTTACTCAGTTATATAGGCAAACAACCCAAGCAGCGGCGCCGCCGTAGGTTTGCCATAGAGGGGATCGCCTTCTGTGGCACTGCCGGCGATATCCAGATGACTATAGGCCATGGGCTGAGCGTCTTTTACCCCGTGTTGTGCCAATCCGGAAGCCTTTAGCAAGAAGGCCGCCGGATACTGGTGTCCTCTGGCGGTAACCGATGAGGGCGCATTATTGGAAGAAAGTAGCTCAGAGGCACCGGAAACATCACGCACCTTGGCAAAATCTTCCTTACGCAAACGAGACAGCTCCAGCCCTTCACCGTAACGCTCGGCGCTGGCTTGCAACCGCTTGGGTAATGCCTGTTGCTCGGCTACGGCGTTGGCCACTACCGCACTGTAAGATCCATAGGCTCGCACCACATGGCCGGTCAGGGTTGCCACAGAGAATAGCTCGGGCGCCGCACTGCCCTGCGCCTTTAAACGCAGATGGGACAGCAAGTCGGCCAGCACTAAACGTCCTTCGGCATCGGTATTGCCAATCCTGACCCTGACACCCGAATGGGCTGTGATGATTTCGTCCGTGACAAAGGCTTCGCTGCCTATACTGTTGCGTACCAGCCCCAATTCGGCCACCACACGAATGCCTTTGGGCTTGAGTAATGACAAGGTCTTCATCAAACCGGCCACGGCAGCCGCGCCGCCCTTGTCGCGGCTCATACCGGCCATGGCACCGCCCACTTTCAGATCGGCGCCGCCTGTGTCATACACCACGCCCTTACCGGCAAAGAAATAGTTATGCTGGATTTCACCTTCGCCGCGGTACTCCAATTTAACGACTCTGGGCTGATGTCTGGCCACGGCAAAAGAGGCCCGCGCCACAGCGCTCAGCAAGGGATAGTCCCGCTCGAGAATGTCTCTGTCTTCCACGACCTGCAGCGACAGCCCTGAATCTTTGAAGGCGTTGAGGCAATAGTCGGCAAAGGCAGGGGCGCCCATGCGCTCGGGCTCGGTGCCGCAAAGATCTCTGGCAAGGGTGCGGCCGGCTTCAATGGCATTGAGCATGCCGGCATCGGCGCCGTTCATTACCCCTATGGCTTCTATGCTGTCAAGGGCGGCGCCCGCCTCACGGGCTTCCAATGGCTGCCATAGCTCCTGCGCCGTTGCCAGCGCCGCAACCATATCTGCCTTGGCGTATTCATCACCTAAGGATGCAGGCTTATCGACCCACAATAGCGGCCTTTTGGCTCCGGCGTCACGGGCGATGGCGATACCGGCCCGGGCAGCATTGGCGAAGGCACGCACATCGTCATAATCGCCAAGCGGCGCGACCGGGGCGATAATCAAGCGGCCACCGGCAAGCCCGGGCGCAAACAACAGCGTCGGGCTCTTGCCCACCCGTTTGTCAACTTGAGCCCCGTGGGAGGCCAGCATAGCCACCTCTTCGATTGGACACGCCGTCACATCGGCGCTGACCACCAGCAATGCATCCCAGTCTGCCTCACTGAAAATTGCATCCTGGTCAGTAACATCAATAAATTCAACCATGACCCATCCTAATTATTTTTTATTGGCGCCCAGCATTATTCCCTTTCCGGCGCAGGATTACCAATATCTGGCTGGCAAGTTTCGCTGCCACAAATAAACAATTGTCCCAACTGGGTTCTGCGCCCTTACGTCGCTCTGTGGTAGACTGATGACAACTCGCGCTTGGCCCGGTCCAAGCCCGCCAACCAGACGAAAAGATCAGGAGTTTGCTGTGTCCAGTCTCAGCCAATTGCAACCTCAGCCTCTATGGCAGTGGTTTGAACAAATCTGTGCCATTCCTCACCCATCCAAGCATGAAGCCGCGCTCAGTCAGTATATTCAGAACTGGGCCAAAGACCGTCAGCTTGAGGTTATCGAAGATAAAGTCGGTAACCTGATTATTCGCAAAGATGCCACTCCCGGGATGGAAAACCGCAAACCCGTGGTGATCCAGGCCCATATCGATATGGTGCCGCAGAAAAATGCCGATAAAGAGCATGACTTCGTCAAAGATCCGATCCAGCCCTGGATTGACGGCGACTGGGTCAAGGCTCAGGGCACGACTCTGGGTGCCGATAACGGCATAGGCATGGCATCGGCGCTGGCAATTCTCGGCAGTGACGATATTCCCCACGGGCCACTGGAAGTGCTGCTGACCATAGATGAAGAAGCGGGTATGACAGGAGCCTTTGGCCTGGAAGCCGGTATGCTTCGCGGTGAAATCCTGATCAACACAGATTCCGAGCAGGAAGGCGAGATCTACATGGGCTGCGCCGGTGGCGTGGATGCCGAGATCACCCTGCCCATGGTCTGGGAAGCCACAGGCGATGGTTTCCAGGCATTCAACCTGACGCTCTCCGGGCTCAAGGGTGGCCACTCAGGGGTGAACATTCACCTGGGACGCGGTAATGCCAACAAGCTGCTGGCCCGTTTTCTGTTTGAACACAGCGAAAGCCTGCAGCTGGAACTGGCCGAATTCAACGGCGGCTCGCTGCGTAACGCCATTCCCCGTGAAGCCAGTGCCACTATTCTGGTGCCGGCCGAACAAGCCACAGCTTTGAGCGAAGCCGCCGCGGCTTTCCAGGCACTGCTTAGAGAAGAGCTGGCGGTTGCCGATCCGGCCGCTTGCCTGACACTCACCGAAGTGCCGCTGCCTGCCAAGGTGATGAGCGAGCAGAGTCAGAACGCCCTTATCGATCTGCTGCATGCCTGCCCCAATGGTGTCATGCGGATGAGTGACGAGATTGAAGGCGTGACAGAGACCTCACTCAACCTCGGGGTGATCAATACCAGCGAGCAGGATGTCAAACTCCTGTGCCTGATCCGCTCCTTGATTGACTCTGGCCGCAGCCAGATTGAAGGCATGCTGATCGCCCTGACCAACCTGGCCGGTGCCGAAATCGATCTCTCCGGCGCCTACCCAGGCTGGAAGCCAGACAGCCAGTCTCCTGTGATGGCGATTGTGCGCGACACCTATCAGGACATCTACCATAAAGAGCCGGTGATCATGGTGATCCATGCCGGTTTGGAATGTGGCCTGTTCAAGGAGCCCTATCCGGCCATGGATATGGTGTCTATCGGCCCCACCATACGTTTCCCTCACAGCCCGGATGAAATGGTGAATATCACCACAGTGGGCCAATATTGGCAGCTGCTGTTGGCTGTACTGGAGCGTATTCCAGAAAAGGCCTGATACCTTAATAAAGGTACTTAAGCCTTGAGTAAATAACGCCAAACGACTTGGCGCGGCAAGGCGGCAAAGGCTGCAAGAGTGGCTCCCCATCAGCATGGGCAAACTATGTGATTGGGGTGAGCGAAGATTGCCAACACAGCCGCCACTTCAAGTTAGCAAGAGTAAAAAAGCCGCCCCTGGAGCACTCCGGGGCGGCTTTTTGATGCGTAGTGCCTAGCGTTTAGGCTATTCCTCCAGCAAACTACGCAGCATCCAGGCAGTCTTTTCGTGGACTTCCAGCCTTCGGGTCAGCAGATCGGCGCTTGGCTGGTCATTGGCCTTGTCGATAACGGGGAACAGGGCTCTGGCGGTGCGGGCCGTGGCCTCCTGGGCTTCGACCAGGTGCAATATCATCTCATTGGCAGAGGGCACACCTTCCACTTCCTTGATGGATGCCAGGCGCACAAACTCCTTATAAGTCCCCGGCGCCGGATACCCCAGGGCGCGGATCCGCTCGGCGATTTCATCCAGCGCATTCCACTGCTCTGTGTATTGCTCCATAAACATCAGATGCAGGCTGTTGAACTGCGGCCCTTTGACGTTCCAATGGAAATTATGGGTCATCAGATACAGGGTATAACTGTCGGCCAGCAGCGCAGAAAGCCCCGCGACAATTTTTTTACGATCCGCATCAGAGATACCTATATCTATGGTGGGTGCCTTGACTTTCTTGGTTGCCATATACACTCCTTTTGCTTGTTGGCGATAGCCGCGCTCAATGGCGACTAAAGATAAAATAGCCATAACAGAGTGGGATCTTATGCCCGGGCAAACTGTGATAAATATCACAACTTACTAAACTGTAGCGGCCCAAAGCCCAAACGAGTTCTCTTTATCAAGCAGGAAAACAGCTTTTTAACCGATTGATTTTCATAATCAAACATACATGCCACCTGCGATAACCCCTTATAACCGATTTGCCAGTTCCCAATAGAAGCCAGACAAGGCAATCCGGGAATCTCTTTGCCGGCCAGAGCTTATATTTAGAGAAACTCGCGATCACTTTTCCGCAGCTTGACATCTTATGTTCATTAAAAGCTGATAGCCTGCCGGCGAGTCTTATTTCTTGAGCGCCTCTGCACAGGAGTAACTTTGGCTTCATCCACGCCTTTTACTCTGCCACGCTTATGCTACCTTTCACTGAAGCTATAATAAGTTAAAGCTGCAGCCCTGCATCCGGAATGACAACTGCGAAATGGATTCTCGCCTCAGAATACGAGCCGACAGCAAGCTGCCGACTAAACCTAACAAGTGGGGATCTGTTTTATGTTTTTTAATAAATCGTCCAAACAAGCGCTGGCACAATGTCAATTGCAGCTGTCCAAGCAACTGGCAACAGTGCAAGCCATAGAGCAGTCGCTTGCCTGTGTGGTATTCACGCCCGACGGCACAGTGATAGAAGCCAATCGCCTGTTTGCCGAGTTGTTTGGCCTGGAGCATGAGAAGCTCAAAGGCATGCCACACAAAACCTTGTGTCAGGCCGATTATGCCGCCTCAACCCAATACCGCAGTTTTTGGGAACAGCTCAGGCAAGGAAAAGCCGCTGCCGGGGTGTTTGAACGTCGCCACGCAGATGGCAGCAGCATTTATTTGCAGGCCACCTATTTCCCCGTGTTTGAGCAGGGTAAAGTCACCCGCGTCATGAAGATTGCCGCCGATGTCACCAACAGCCAAATGGAAACCGACACTCAAAAAGCCGTGGCCAACGCCCTGGATAACTCCCAGGCGATTATCGAGTTTGATCCCAAAGGTAATATCATTGAAGCCAACGCCAATTTTCTCGACGTCATGGGCTATACCCGGGCCGAACTGAAGGGGCAACACCACAAGCTGTTTTGTGACGAGGCCTTCTACCGGGAACACCCCCATTTTTGGGAAGAGCTCAACAAGGGCCAGTTCAAGTCAGGGCTGTTTAAACGCTTCAATAAGCTGGGGCAAACCGTCTGGCTTGAGGCCAGCTATAACCCCATACGCAATCCCGCCGGTAAGGTGATCAAGGTGATTAAGTTTGCCAGTGATATCACCGCCAGGATAGAAAAGTCCCAGGCGATTAAGGAAGCGGCCGAAATAGCCCACAGCACGGCGCTGAATACCGGTGCCACAGTTGAGCAGGCGATAGACAGGCTGGACAGGGTAACCGCCACCTCCAACAGCATAGCGTCTCAGGTGCAGCAGGCCTCAGAGGCGATAGCTCAGCTCAATGAACAGTCACGCAATATCCAGGCGATAGTCTCGACCATCAGCGCCATTGCAGAGCAGACCAACCTGTTGGCGCTCAATGCGGCGATTGAAGCGGCCCGCGCCGGTGAGCAAGGACGGGGGTTTGCCGTCGTCGCTGATGAAGTCAGACAACTGGCGGCCCGCACCAGTGAGTCCACCAAGGAGATAGGCTCTGTCGTCAGTCAAAATGGTCAGCTCACAGACAAGGCCACCCGGGAAATGGCGGCGGTGGCCGAGGCGGCCAACCAGGGTAAGACCCAGCTGCAGGAAGTCGCAGACGTAATGGGCGCGATTCTCGATGGTGCCCGCAATGTGGTCGATACTGTCGCGTCTCTGTCCGATGAACATCACGGGCATTGATCCGAAGGCGTCTCTCGCTCCTCTAAAAAAGAACCCAGCCGAGGCTGGGTTCTTTTTGTTTGCTTGGGGAAGGTGCGAACAAGTCCCATGTGTGCCATGCGTCGGCTTACATGCCTGGATGCAAGGCGTGATTCGCAACAAATGGCCCAAGTCCTTTGCAAGAAGCACAATGCAGTAGACGGGTATGTAAGCCTCGAGGACTTATTAGCATCTTCCTTAGGTCTTGAGTCTATCCAATTGATCGTTTTGGCTGTCCACCAACTGTGCCAGCGTCTGACTGCTCTGCTCAGCCTCACCGGCCAGACGCGCCAGTTCGGCCGCCGAGTCTGAGATGCCGGTGATATTCTTGTTCACCTCTTCGGTGACAGCGCTTTGCTCCTCGGCCGCCGTGGCAATATGGGTGATCTGCGCCGAGATTTGATCCAGCTGGCTGACCATAAGATTCAGAGCACTGAGTGCCTGCTCTGTTTGCGACACGGCGTTTTTGGCCTGCTCCACTCCGCGTTCAATAATATTGGAGGCGCTGCCCACTTCCTGCTGCAGTGACTCGATTAGACGACCAATATCCAGAGTCGAGCTCTGGGTCTTGGAAGCCAGCGCCCTCACTTCATCCGCTACCACGGCGAAACCTCGGCCCTGATCGCCGGCGCGGGCCGCTTCAATCGCCGCATTGAGCGCCAACAGATTGGTCTGTTCGGCGATGGCGCTGATCACTTCCAGAATGCTGCTGATGTTATTGCTGCTCTCCGCCACCTTGGCGACGGCGGCCTTGGCCTGCATCGACTCACTGGACATGGTATTGACGTAATCCATCGCCTTGTTGAGGCTGGTTTCACTGTCGCGGACATTGACCGCCATGGACTCGGTTTCGGATGCCGTCTGCTCAGAGGCCTTGGCCACTTCATGGGCCGTGGCGCTCATTTGGTTGACCGCGGCCACCACGCTCTCTATCTCACTGTATTGGCGATTGACACTGTCCAGTGTCTGGCGGGCAATCTCTGCCGTGGTTTGGCCCTCATCACGGGAGCGTCCGGCAAGCATTTTCAGCTCACGGATAAGCTCCCTGAGTTTGAGAATAAAGGCGTTTACCCCGGCGCCGAGGGCGATAAGCTCGGCGTGGGAAGTCACCTGAATACTTTGGGTCAGGTCGCCTTCGGCACTGGCCAGATTCTCAACCCGGGATTGAATGCTCTTGAGCGGTGCCAATATGCTGCGGATCACCAAAGCTATGGCCAGTACCGCCAGCACTGATACCAAGACGCCAACCCCGAGCAGCAAGCTGCCCAGTTCGGTGGCCATCACTGTCATCTCTTCACTGAGCTTGGCCACGGGCGCGAAGGCGTCCACCTTGGGCACTTCAATCAACAGCGACCAGCGACTACCGGAAAGAGGAATGTCGATGCGGTGTGCAACCACTATGTCATTGTCCGTCAACATAAAGCCCTCGCCGCCGGCCAGGGCCACCATTTTGGCGGCCAGCTCAGGGGCGACAGACTCGGCCAGTGGCCGCGCCTTCTTGCTGTAATGACTGGCAGCCACCACCAGCCCCTTGCTGCTGAGCAGAGTAACCTTGGCCTTGCCCTGATAGAGCGACTGCGACAGCTGATCGATCAGTTTCTGAAATACCGGCAGGTTGACATCCACCCCGACAATACCGGCAAACTTGCCATCGCGCAGCGCCGGCACAGTCAAGGAGGTCATCAACTCATTGTTGCCCGGAGCTATCTCATACAGGTACGGCTCCATCAGGCAAGGCTTGAGGGTATCTTTACCGCACAGATACCACTCGGCCTCGCGAATGCCAAACTCGTTGAGCGTGGCGACATACTTCTCCTCGGCATCGTCCACCTGGTGTTGCTCAATACTGCCGTCGTTGTTGCGGGTAAAGTAGATCTCCAACGACCCGGCGCCAGGCACACTGTGTTTGCTCGCTTGCTGTTGATACTGCCAATCCTGGCCGTCGTATCCATCGGGCTCAAACTGGGCATAGATGGAGGAAACCTGGCTGTTCTTTCTGAGCACCGCCTCGACGGTTGTCTGCACTTCTTCCCGGGTCATGGGATCCCGCTCAGAGGTCAGCTCCAGAATCCCCGCCAGTGACCAGGGAATGCGGTAGGCCTCATCAATAAAACCGGCGACTTTCTCACCGTATTGGGCGGCACTGGCCTCGAGCTTATCGCGGATCTCCAGCTCCAGCGTCTGCTGCACCTCTGCCGACAGACGTTGGTTTTGATCCGACAGAGACCACCAGAGACTGATGGAGAGAATGGCCACTGTTATGAGAAACAGCGCCGAAGTTATCCAGAGAAGTTTGGTTCCGATGGAGAGTTGCTTCATCCAAGGCTCCTGATAGCGGCGGGCGCAATGCGCTTGTAAATGAAAGGTTAACAGCTACAAAGATAGCACCATGGACTCTCCCTGTCTCAATCTACTAGCACTTATGGATTATTTTTACCAAGGAAAGTGCCAATAAGCCTTCGCGGCACTCTGGCTTGCACTGCCATTGGCGCTGCTGAGCTTGCCGATAAGTCATTTCGTCTTTTCCATTTGCGCGGCAACGGCCGATTAAAGGCAAGGGAACAACCCCACTGAGTTCGCTTGGTACTTGTTACCATTACTCTCTCCCAAAAGAAGTCTGGAAAGTGTCAACTGTATTCCGGATGGGTCACAGACATAAAAAAGGGAAGCGCTGGGCTTCCCTATCATCCTTCTGGCTCAACTACGCAGTTGCCGGAAACACTCGGCAATAATCTCCAGCCCCTGCTGCAGATCCCTGTCACTGACGGTCAAAGGCACCAAGAGACGCAGCACATTGCCATAAGTGCCACAGGAAAGCAGGATAAGACCGCGCTCCCGCGCCAAGGTAAGGACTCGGGCGCAGTACTCGGGCTTGGGCACACCGTCTTCAACCAACTCCATGGCCACCATGGCGCCGAGGCCGCGAACATCGGCAATAAAGTCGTACTCCTGTTGCAGCTTGCCAAGCGCTTCTTTAATGACAGTACCCACCTGGTTGGCCCGCGCCAGCAGCTGTTCCTTCTCGAAGGTTTCTATCACCGCCAGGGCGGCAGCGCAGGCAAGCGGATTGCCGCCATAGGTGCCTCCCAAACCGCCGGGGCCTATGGCATCCATCATCTCGGCCCGGCCGGTAATGCCGGAGAGCGGGAAACCACCGGCAATGGACTTGGCAAAAGTCGTGATATCGGCGGCAACACCCATCTGTTCCATGGCAAAGAAGGTGCCGGTGCGGCCGGCGCCCGTCTGCACCTCATCGGCAATCAGCACTATCCCTTCCTTGTCACACAGCTTGCGCAGCCGCGCCATAAACTCGGGGGATGCGGCATAGAAGCCGCCCTCGCCCTGCACCGGCTCAAGAATAATGGCGGCAATATCCGCCGGCTCGGCATCATTCTTGAAAATCTGCTCGATGGACTTCATCGCATCGTCGTCACTCACCCCATGCAGCGCGCAGGGATATTGGGCACGAAACACGTTGGCCTGCATCAACCCCATGCCCTTACTGTAGGGCGCCACTTTGCCGGTGAGCGCCAGCGTTGCCATGGTGCGGCCATGATAGCCTGAGGTAAAGGCGATGACGCCGCTGCGTTTGGTGTAGGCCCTGGCGACCTTGAGGGCATTTTCCACCGCCTCCGAGCCACTGGTAAACAGCGCCGACTTCTTGGCGAAATCCCCGGGAACCAGGGCGTTGAGTTTTTCGCAGACGGCCACATAACTCTCATAGCCCAGCACCATAAAACAGGTATGGGAGAAGTCTTCCAACTGGCGGGCAACCGCCTGCTTGACTCTGGGATGCAGGTGCCCGGTATTGAGCACGGCTATGCCACCGGCAAAGTCCAGATATTCGCGGCCCTCGACGTCCCATACCCGGGCATTTTCCGCCCGTTCCACAAACACAGGGTGTATCTGTCCCACACCCGGTGCCACTGCGGCCTGGCGCCGCACCATCAGAGAGTCATTGCTTATCATCCTGCTATCCTCTGTTGTTGTCCCGGCACCGCCGGGACATGGGTTAATCAGACCGAGAGGCAGAGATACTTGATCTCCAGATATTCCTCTATGCCATATTTAGAGCCTTCCCGTCCCAGCCCCGAGGCCTTGATGCCGCCAAAAGGCGCTACTTCGTTGGAGATAAGCCCGGTATTGATCCCCACCATTCCGTATTCCAGCGCCTCGGCAACTTTCCAGACTCTGGAGATATCCCTGGCGTAGAAATAGGCCGCCAAGCCGAACTCGGTATCGTTGGCCATGGCGATCACTTCATCGACACTGTCGAAGCGGAACAGCGGCGCCAGCGGGCCAAAGGTTTCCTCTTTGGCGACCCGCATGCTGCCATTCACCTCGGTCAAAATAGTGGGCTCGAAGAAGTTACCGCCCAGCGCCCGGCCGCCTGTCTTGACCCTGGCGCCTTTGGAGACGGCATCCTCAAGATGAGCCTGCACCTTTTTCACCGCATTCTTGTCGATAAGCGGCCCTGTGGTAATGCCGGACTCTGTGCCGACACCTACCTTGAGCTCGGCCACTTTGGCGGCCAGCTTTTCGCTAAAGGCATCGTAAACGGACGACTGCACATAGATGCGGTTGGCGCAGACGCAGGTCTGGCCGGCATTGCGGTATTTGGAGATCATTGCCCCTTCCACCGCCGCGTCCAGATCGGCATCGTCAAACACGATAAAGGGCGCGTTGCCACCGAGCTCCAGTGACAGTTTCTTCAGGGTGGCGGCGCATTGCTGCATCAGATGGATGCCCACGCCGGTCGAGCCGGTGAAAGACAGCTTACGCACCACGGCGCTGTCGCAAAGGGTATTGCCTATCGCCTTGGCATCGCCGGTGATCACGCTGAAGACGCCGGGAGGAATGCCGGCTTCAATCGCCAGGTAGGCCAGCGCCAGAGCGGTAAAAGGGGTCTGCGGCGCCGGTTTGACTATCATGGTGCAACCGGCCGCCAGTGCAGGACCCGCCTTACGGGTGATCATCGCCGCCGGGAAGTTCCAGGGCGTAATGGCCGCAGTCACGCCCACGGGCTGCTTGATCACCAACAGGCGCTTGTCTTGTTGATGGCCGGGGATAGTATCGCCGTAAACCCGCTTGCCCTCTTCGGCAAACCACTCGATAAAGGAGGCGGCATAGGTGACCTCACCGCGGGCTTCTGCCAGAGGCTTACCCTGCTCTGTGGTCATCAGCAGCGCCAAGTCATCGGCGTGTTGATTGATAAGTTCGAACCAGCGTTTGAGAATGGTGCTGCGCTCTTTGGCGGTCAGCGCCCGCCAGGCCGGAAGAGCCCGCTCGGCGGCATCTATGGCTCTGTGGGTCTCAAACGCGCCCATCTCTGGCACACTGCCGATACGCTCGCCGGTGGCCGGATTGAAAATATTGACCTTCTTGCCTGAGTCTGCGTCCACCCACTGGCCATCGATATAGGCTTGTTCACGCAGCAGCGCACTCTGGTTAAGTTTCATTGCGACTCCTTTAAATGGGCGCCGGGCGCCCTTGTACGGATAGGCATCAAATACCCAGTTTGTCCCTCAGGCTGTAATACCAGGCGCCGAGCGCAGAAAAGGGGACTCGCAGGGCATGTCCGCCGGGAAATGGATAATGGGGCAGGCTGGCAAAGGCATCGAAACGCTCCGCCTGTCCGGTCAGCACCTCGGCAATCAACTTGCCCGCCAGGTGGGTATAAGTCACCCCATGACCACTGCAGCCCTGGGAGTAATAGATGTTGCTGCCAATCCTGCCGACCTGAGGCAAACGGGAGAGTGTCAGCAGAAAGTTGCCTGTCCAGGTATAGTCGATACGGACCCCTTTCAATTGGGGGAAGGTCTTGAGCAGCTTGGGCAGGATAATCGCTTTGATATTCTCCGGATCTTGGGCGCCGTACACTACACCGCCACCATAGATCAGGCGTTTGTCAGCCGACAGGCGGAAATAATCCAGCAGATAGTTACAGTCCTCGACGCAGTAGTCCTGCGGCAACAGACTGTGGGCCAACTCTTCACCCAAGGGTTCTGTCGTGATTACCTGGGTACCGCAAGGCATGGATTTGGCAGCAAGTTGGGGCAGCAGTTTGCCAAGATAGGCATTTCCTGCCACCACCACAAACCTGGCCTTAACCTGGCCATTGGCGGTATGTACTATAGGGTACTCCCCTTCGTCGATACGTACTACGGCCGAATCCTCAAAAATTTTTCCACCGAGAGATTCCACCGCCCTCGCCTCACCCAGCGCCAGGTTCAGCGGATGGATATGGCCACCACTCTTGTCCAGCAAGCCGCCGATATAACGGTCTGTATTGACCACCTGGCGAATGCCGGCATCATCCAACAACTGCAGCTGTTCTGTGTGGCCATATCGCTCCCAGAGGGCTTTTTGCTGCTGCAGATGCCCCATCTGTTTGCGGTTGATGGCAGCAAATACCCCGCCGTTTTTGAGGTCACAATCTATCTGGTATTTTTCGATGCGTTCGCGGATGATGCGGCCGCCCTCGAAGGCCATTTCGCCAAAGAGCTTGGCCTGCACCTTACCGACAGTGCTCTCTATCACATCGAGATCGCGGCTGTAGCTGTTGACTATCTGGCCACCGTTGCGGCCCGAGGCGCCCCAGCCCACTCTGGCCGCTTCCAATACCACCACCTTGAAACCGGCCTCCAGCAGGTGCAGCGCCGAGCTAAGCCCGGTATAACCGGCCCCAATCACACAGACATCGGTTTCCAGCACCTCGCTTAAGCTGTTGCGTTCACGGGTGTCATTGGCCGAATCGGCATAATAAGAGGAGGTGTGGGCAGTGGCAGTCATGGTTAATCCAGCCTTTTATGTTTGTTATTTTTAACACTTGCATCATCCTACACAGTTAAATCGACTAAAACCAGTAGGAAACGCATTATAAAACACACTTTGTTCAATATTTAAAACATGCGAGAAAAATAGCGGCAGTGGCTGTCACAGCCAACCGCCTAATTGTTATTCCTCTGTTTGTCTGCTGCGGCGTTCGGCGCGGCGCGCCAGATACCAAGACAGGAAAGCGATCAGGGATACCACCAGAATGATCAGTGTCGCCAGGGCGTTGATCTTGGGGGACACCCCGAGCCGCACCGAGGAGAACACCACCATAGGCAGTGTAGTGGCGCCAGGTCCCGAGGCGAAGCTGGCAATCACCAGATCGTCCAGCGACAGGCTGAACGACAACAGCCAACCCGCCATCAGCGCCGGGGCTATCATGGGCACAGTTATCAGGAAGAAGGTCTTCAGCGGTGTCGCCCCCAGATCCATCGCCGCCTCTTCAATAGAGAGATCCAACTCTCTGAGGCGCGATGACACCACCACGGCCACATAGGCGGCGCAGAAGGTGGAGTGAGCAATCCAGACTGTCATCCTGCCCCGCTCAGCCGGCCAGCCGAGCAGATCCGACATATGCACAAACAGCAACATCAGCGACAGACCCGTGATCACCTCGGGCATAACCAAGGGCGCCGTAATCATGTTCGACAGCGTCAGCTTGGCCCAGGAGCGACGAAAACGTGTCATTACAAAAGCCGCCATAGTGCCTATGATCACCGCCATGGTAGAGCTGTAAAAGGCGATTTGCAGACTGGTCCAGACCGCATCCAGTATCTGCTGATCGGCAAACAGCTCGGCGTACCACTTGGCGGAAAAGCCGCCCCAGACAGTTACCAGTTTGGAGGCGTTGAAAGAGTAGAAAATCAGAATAAACATGGGGGCATACAGAAACACCAGCCCAATCCATAACATCAGGGTCGAGAAACTCAGCTTCTTCATATCTCTTTCTCCAGACTGCGGCTCTGATAGCGATGGAACAGGGTGATGGGCACAATCAGCAGCACCAGCATCACTATCGCCAGCGATGAAGCCACCGGCCAGTCACGGTTGTTGAAGAACTCCTGCCACAGCACTTTACCTATCATCAGCGAGTCCGGCCCGCCAAGCAGCTCGGGGATCACAAACTCCCCCACGGCCGGAATAAACACCAGCATGGAACCGGCAATAACGCCGCTCTTGGACAGGGGCAGCGTCACCTTCCAGAAGGTATTGAGACTGCGGGAGCCGAGATCCGCCGCGGCTTCCAAGAGGCTGACATCCAGCTTCACCAAGGTGGCGTACAGCGGCAATATCATAAAGGGCAGATACGCATAGATGATGCCGATATACACCGCCAGATTGGTATTGAGCATCTGCAGCGGCTCATCGACAATCCCAAGCCCCAGCAGCAGGTTATTGATAAGCCCTGTATTACTCAAAATCCCCATCCAGGCGTAGACCCGAATAAGAAATGAGGTCCAGGACGGCAACATCACCAACAATAGCAGCACTGTCTGCAACCTGGCCGGCGCCCGAGCGATGGCATAGGCCATGGGATACCCCAGCAGCAGACAACCTAGGGTGGAAACCAGCGCCATCTTGAGCGAGTTGAGATAGGCCGAGTAGTACATGGAGTCGCTGAGCAGCAACAGATAGTTACTCAGGTTGATAAATACCTGCAGCACTTCGTCGGCATACTGAAAACTTGGCTCATAGGGCGGAATGGCAATCGCCGCGGTGGAAAAGCTTATCTTCAATACTATGGCGAACGGCAGCGCGAAAAACAGCAGCAACCACAGATAGGGAAAGCCTATGGTCAGGTGGCGGCCTTTGAATCCTAGCTTGAGCTTCTTCATGATCTTAACACCACACCACTGGTGTCCTCCCAGCTGATATAGACTTCATCATCCCAGGTGGGGTGATCGGCGCGGCGTTCACGGTTGGTCATGCTGCACTGGACTATCTGACCATTGCCAAGGCGAATGTAATACACGGAGAAACCACCAAGATAGGCGATATCGTGAACTATGCCCTTGGCCCAGTTGTATTGCTCTTCGGGCTGCTCGCGGCTTATCAGAGTTTTTTCCGGCCTGACCGCCAACCAGACATGCTTGTCCTCGACGCTGGTAGACACACCATAACCCACGTAAAACGCCTGGTTCAGGCTCTCTGACTGAATGATCACATGGTCCACCTCATCGGCGGTGATCTCACCCTCAAACAGATTCACTGTGCCGATAAACTCGGCAATCATCCGGCTGTTGGGGCTTTCATAGATATCCATAGGCGAACCGGTCTGGGCTATCCAGCCATCGCTCATGATGGCAATCCGCTCGGCCATGGTCATGGCTTCTTCCTGATCATGGGTAACCATGACGCAGGTCACCCCTACCCGCTCGAGAATTTCCACCACCTCCAGCTGCATCTGGGTCCGCAGTTTTTTATCCAGCGCTCCCATGGGCTCGTCCAGCAACAGGAGTTTCGGCCGCTTGGCCAAAGAACGGGCCAACGCCACCCGCTGGCGCTGACCGCCGGAAAGTTGATGCGGCTTGCGGCGGGCATATTTTTCCATATGCACCAGCTTGAGCATCTCCTGCACCCGCTGCTCGATTTCAGCCTTGGGTAACTTGTCCTGCTTGAGGCCGAAAGCGATATTCTGTGCCACCGTCATATGGGGAAACAAGGCGTAGGATTGGAACATCATATTGATGGGGCGTTCATAGGGCGGCAGGTGGGTAATGTCCTGACCATCGAGAAAAATGCGTCCTTCGGTAGGCTTTTCAAAACCGGCCAACATTCTCAAAAGAGTCGACTTGCCTGAGCCTGAGCCGCCGAGCAAGGCAAAGATCTCGCCCTTGTTGATGGTCAGCGACACATCATCCACGGCGCGAACATCGTCAAAGAGCTTGCTGACCCGCTCGATTTTGAGCAGCACTTCATCCTGGGTTTTATTATTGGGTTTGACAGGAATGCCCGAGGTGATTGCCATAATACTTCTCCGCAAAATACCAAATGGGCGGCTCAGCGGCCGCCGCTGGTGGAACGAGTAAAGTTTGCCTGTACTACGCAATCAGACAATGAAGGGACACCTGGCCCCTGAGTTATTGTTATTGGCCGGATTTAACCTTGGTCCAAACCCGGGTCAGGGCCCGCTGGGCCTTGAGTGGACGAATTTCCCCCACATACAGGTTGTCCAGAGTTGCCTGTGGTGGATAAATGCCGGGATCGTTGCGAATAGACTCATCCACCAGTTTCTGCGCCGGTACATTGGGGTTGGCGTAGGAAACATAGTTGGAGATGGGGGCTATCACTTCCGGCCTGAGCAGGTAGTTGATAAAGGTCAGCGCATTATCGACATTGCCGGCGTCGGCAGGGATGGCCAACATATCGAACCAGAGGTTGGCGCCTTCCTTGGGAATGGCATAGGCAATCTTGTTGCCGTTACCTGCCTCATCGGCGCGAGTAGCCGCCTGGAGGATATCGCCGGAGAAACCGAAGGCGACACAGATATCACCATTGGCCAGATCCGAGATATAGCGCGATGAGTGGAAATAGGTGATATAAGGCCGTATCTTGGCCAGCACTTCACCGGCCTTGTCAAAGTCGGACGCCTTGGTACTGTTGGGATCCAATCCCAGATAGATCAGCGCCTGTGGCACCATATCATCGGCCGAGTCCAGCATGGACATCCCGCAGGATGACAGCTTCTCGGCATACTTGGGGTTGAACATCAGTTCGAGCGAATCTGTGGGCGCATCCTCTCCCAGCAGCTCTTTTACCTTGGCGACGTTATAGCCTATACCGTTGGTGCCCCAGAGGTAAGGCACGGCATACTGGTTGCCCGGATCGGCCTTCTCCAGCTGTTTCATCAACTGGGGATCCAGATTCTGATAGTTGCTCAGCTTGCTTTTATCCAGAGGCTTAAAGGCCCCGGCCTTGATCTGCTTGGCAAGAAAGTTGTTCGAAGGCACGACAATGTCATAACCGGAGCGGCCGGAAAGCAGTTTGGCTTCAACCACTTCGTTGCTGTCAAACACGTCATAGATCACCCGGATCCCGGTTTCCTTCTGGAAGTTGGCCAGGGTATCTTCGGCGATATAGTCACTCCAGTTATACACCCGGACGACTTCTTCGGCCTGGGCCGTGGCAGCGGCCGCAAGGCCTCCCAA
Organism: Shewanella sp. 38A_GOM-205m; assembly: GCF_000518445.1. NCBI lineage: Bacteria > Pseudomonadati > Pseudomonadota > Gammaproteobacteria > Alteromonadales > Shewanellaceae > Shewanella > Shewanella sp. 38A_GOM-205m. The sequence goes on from NZ_JADP01000021.1 coordinate 75,345, forward strand.
CAGTGCCACAGACGTTACTTTGGTCAATAGCTTCATGCTCTCTCCTTTTACGGGTAGCAGCGGTTGTAACCCGCCTTCAATTGTTAACTTATTGTCATTGTTATTAGTGTCACCAATGCTACTCCCTAAAACCCGCATCGGCGCCTTGGCAGCAAGGTATATCATGCCCTTACCGTCAATGGCAGGCAATCTTAGTCGTTCGTTTTTTGTACATCTGCGTAGGTCATATCGAGTGCTTGTTTCGCCTTTGTTACCAATTCATCGATTTGAGCCTGGGTTATCACCAGGGGTGGCGCGATGATCATAGTGTCTCCCACCGCCCGCATCACCAAGCCACTGGCGATGGAATGCTCCCGGCACTGAGTACCTACCCCAAGCTCGGCAGCAAAGCGCTTATGACTTGCCTTATCGGCGACCAGTTCCAGCGCGGCCACCATGCCAACGCCGCGCACCTCGCCCACCAGCGGATGCTGGGCCAAGACTTGCCGCAGCCGCTGCTGCAGATAAGGCGCGGTTTCCTCGGCCACTTTGGCGACTATGTTTTGCTGCTTCATCAGGCGTAAGTTTTCCAGTGCCACCGCGGCACTGAGTGGATGGCCCGAATAAGTGTAGCCGTGAGCAAATTCACCGCCCTTATCCAGTGCATCGGCGACTTTATCCGACACTATCACTCCGCCCATGGGGGCATAGCCCGAAGTCATCCCCTTAGCTATGGTGATAAGATCCGGCTCGAGATCGTAATACTCGGCGGCAAAGTAACAGCCGGTGCGGCCAAAGCCGGTTATCACTTCATCGAGGATGAACAATATGTCGTACTTGGCGAGGATCTTTTTGATCTCCGGCCAATAGCTGTCCGGCGGGACTATCACGCCGCCGGCGCCCTGAATAGGCTCGGCAATAAAGGCCGCTACCTTGTCTTCACCCAGCTCGAGAATTTTGCTTTCAAGCTCGCGGGCACAGCGAATACCAAACTCTTCGGCAGACAGTCCCTTACCTTCGCCATACCAGTAAGGTTGGGCGATGTGGACTATGCCGGGAATGGGCAGGTCGCCCTGGGCATGCATACCACTCATGCCACCAAGACTGGCACCGGCAACTGTGGAACCGTGATAGGCATTGTGGCGCGAGATAATGGTTTTCTTCTCCGGCTTGCCCTGGATGTCCCAGTAATGACGCACCAGGCGCAAGTTGGTGTCATTGGCCTCTGAGCCAGAGCCGGTGAAGAACACCTTGTTCATATGAGCTGGTGCCAGCGCGGCTATCTCTGCGGCCAGTTCAATCGCCGGCGGGTGGCTGCACTGAAAGAAACTGTTGTAGTAAGGCAGTTCCAGCAACTGATGTGCCGCCACATCGGCGATGGAGCGCAGGCCATAGCCCATGTTGACGCACCAGAGTCCGGCCATGCCATCGAGAATTTGATTGCCCTGTGAATCCCAGATATAGACGCCATCGGCGCGGGTGATCACCCGCCCACCTGCCTGTTTCAACGCCTTGGGATCGGTAAAGGGATGCAAGTGGTGGGCATGGTCCTTGGCCTGCCAGCCTTGAGTCTGTTGTGATTTCATCTCTCCCTCCTTAGACAGTCAGCAGCAGGAATTCCCGCTCCCAGGAACTCACCACCCGGCGAAAATTCTCAAGCTCGGCGCGCTTGACCGCAACAAAACCTGTGGTGAAGTCTTCCCCCAGATATTTACGGCAATATTGGCTCTCTTCCATCATGGCCATCGCCTCTTCCAGCGTCTGCGGCAAAGAGATCCCCGAGCGGTCTTCGTTGGCCCGGCCCTGCACCGGCGTCGAAGGTTTCACATCTTCAACGATTCCCAAATAGCCGCACAACAAGCTGGCGGCAATGGCCAGATAGGCGTTGGCATCTGCCCCCGGGATGCGGTTTTCAATGCGGCGATTTTGCGGTGAAGACTCGGGGATCCTCAGGCCACAGGTGCGATTCTCCTCGCCCCACTCCAGATTGACCGGCGCCGAGGTGCCAGGCAGGAAGCGGCGGAATGAATTGACGTTGGGCGCCATCAACGGCAGAAATTCCGGCATAAAGCGCTGCAGCCCGCCGATATAACTGAGAAAGTTCTGGCTCATGGTGCCATCTTCGCGGGTGAAGATATTCTTGCCGGTTTCCTTGTCGATAACGCTCTGATGCAGGTGCATGGCGCTGCCTGGCTCATTGGTCACAGGCTTGGCCATAAAGGTGGCGCAGACGCCGTGCTTGAGGGCGGCCTCTCTCAGGGTGCGTTTGAACACAAACACCTGATCCGCCAGCGCCAGTGGATTACCGTGGCTGAAGTTGATCTCCATCTGCGCCGTGCCTTCCTCGTGGATCAGGGTGTCGATATCCAGCTCCTGCGCCTCACACCAGTCGTACATATCCTCAAACAGGGGGTCATACTCATTGGCGGCATCGATGGAGAAGGACTGACGTCCGGATTCGGCGCGGCCGGAACGACCAACCGGGGGCTTGAGTGGCAGATCGGGATCGTCACTGCGACTGGTGAGATAAAACTCCATCTCGGGGGCAATCACAGGCTCCCAGCCCTTGTCTTCATAGAGCTTGAGCACTTTTTTCAATACGTTGCGCGGCGACAGCTCCAGCGGATTGCCCATCTTGTCATAAGTATCGTGGATCACCTGAGCCGTGGCCTCCAGGGTCCAGGGCAACATAAAGACCGCGTTTTCATCTGGCACGCAGACAAAGTCGATATCGGCGCTGTTGAGTAGGCCATAGTAGGCCTCATCATCGACATAATCGCCGGTCACGGTTTGCAGCAACACACTCTCGGGCAGCCGCATGCCCTTTTCATCGATAAACTTGTCTACCGGGGCAATTTTGCCGCGGGCGATACCTGTCATATCGCAGATAACACATTCAACTTCGGTTATTTTTTGTTCTTTTAAGAAGGCTTCAAGCTTATTCATATTATTTATTCCGCTGTTGCGCCCTAAGACTGCAAGCCTCCCCAAAGGCCTTAAAAATTGCGCTGTAGAAGGGGTTATTTCTGACCTGCCATTCCGGATGCCACTGCACTCCCAAGGCGAATGCCTTGGCATCGGTTACAGAGAAGGCTTCAATCAGACCATCTGGAGCATGCGCTTCAGGCCGCAACCCCTGACCCAGGCGCTCCACGCCCTGAGTATGGACGGAATTAACCATCGCATGGCTACGGCCCCAGGCGTCGAAAAGCATCCCTCCAGGTTCTATGCTGACCTCGTGGGACAAGCCATACTGCACTTCCAGTGGAGCGCTCTTGTCTTCTCTGTGTTCAATAAAACCACCCACTTCATAGAGCTTCTGGTGCAAACTGCCGCCGTAAGCCACATTCATTTCCTGAAAGCCGCGGCAGATACCGAGTACCGGCACTCCGGCCTCTATGGCAGCGCGAATTAAAGGCAAGGTAGTGTCATCCCGCTTGGGATCATGGTGGGTGCCCGGTTCGCTGGCCGGGCCTTGGTAATGATGAGGTTCAACATTGGAGGGGGAGCCGGTAAACAATATGCCGTCCAGGCGTTCGAGCAGTTGTGCTATCGGGGTATCGGCCCCCAATGCCGGGATCACCAGGGGCCAGGCTCCGGCACCTTCGACCACGCCCAAGAGGTATTTCTCGCCAACAATATTGAAAGGATGCAGCCCCAACTGCTCATTGCATGCGGTTACACCCACCAACGCCATTGCTGCCTGTGCCATATCTCACCCCAAAACACTCAAATCCAGGTCTCAGTTTTGAACATTCACTAAAGCAAATGTTCATTTTTTCACACACTACACGGATTTTTTCGCACAGGCAAGAGGTTAATATCCTGTTAAACGCAGCCTCAAGCTAAAATTATTTAAGCTTTTATTTTTAAATGAATATTTAAAAATACCTTGTGTTTGAGATAGGTGTAAACAAGCTTGAACAAGGCAAAAAATTGGCTTTGCATCACACTGGTTCAGCGGGCACCAATTCGGTGCACACGGGGTTATACGGTCGATATTATTTACACTTACAGGCAAATATGCTGCCCGAAGTGAATTTACGGGCAGCAAATCGCAATCAGCAAAGGAAATGGAAGATCAAAAGTTGGCAGGAGTGGTGGCACTGACCAGATGACAGGGTTCATCGAAAGGATTGCGGAACCTGTGTGGTTGTTCGCTATTGAAATAGTAGCTGTCACCGGCCTCCAGAATAAACACCTCTTCACCGACCGTCAGTTCAAAGCGACCGGTAATCACCAGCGCTGCTTCTTCCCCTTCGTGGCGCAGCATCTCTTCACCCGTATCGGCTCCCGGGGGGTAAGTCTCCGACATCACAGACATGGCACGGTTGGGGTAATCCCGACCAATAAGCTTGAACTCCAGTGGCCCAGTGCCTATGTCCAAAAGCTCATTGGAGCGATACACCACTTTTTGCTCGGTAGTGCCGTTTTCACCTATGGAGAAAAACTCCACCAGCGACATGGGGATCCCCGAAAGCACTTTCTTGAGAGAACTGACTGAAGGGCTGACACTGTTTTTCTCTATCATAGAGATGGTGCTGTTGGTCACCCCGGCGCGTTTAGCCAGCTCACGCTGGGACAGGCCTTTCATCTTTCTAACAGCCTTGAGGCTGGCACCTATATCCAAATCGCAAATCCCCCAAAAATCTCTTATCAGGCGGTTACAGGACACGGTCGGCAGCGGCTTCTGCACAAGGGCAACCAGGGTCCCGGTGAAATTGTTTTGTATTATATGACAAAAGCATGTTAAATAAAACGAACACTTTGAAGGCAAGAGTGCGACGACCGTCGGATGTAACCAGCCGAGTCCAAACTTATAACAAGAACGGAGCCATGATGCCAATCCAGTCCCCCATTCACAGTGACAACTATCCCGCCTCTTTTTACCATGCGACCGCCAAAGAATTGTTTCAGCATCCCAGGCTGGAAGAGTTCTTGGAGACAGATGTCTGCGTAATAGGCGCTGGCTTCAGCGGTCTCAACAGTGCCATCGAACTGGCTGAACGAGGCTTTGCGGTCACCATACTGGAAGCCAAAAAAGTGGGCTGGGGCGCCTCAGGGCGTAATGGCGGAGAGTTGATCCGCGGTATTGGCCATAATATTGAACAGTTTGAGCCCAGTATAGGTAAAGAAGGTGTACTGGCTATCAAGCAGATGGGTTTTGAAGCCGTCGACATCGTCCGGCAACGGATAGCGCAATACCAAATCGATTGCGATCTGCGCTGGGGCTACTGCGATCTGGCGCTGAAACCAAGACATATGCAGGAGCTTGAGCAGGAGCTTACCGAGCTTGAGCAACTTGGCTACCCACATAAGCTCAAGCTGTTGTCCAAGGAGCAGTTGCCCGAAGTCATAGGCTCTGAGCGTTATCTCGGCGCGCTCAGCGACATGGGCAGCGGCCATCTGCACCCTTTGAATCTGGCCCTCGGCGAGGCCCGTGCAGCCCGAAGCCTGGGGGTTAACATCTATGAAGACAGCGCCGCCACCGAAATCATCAAGGGCGAGCAGATACGGGTCAGGACTGAGAGAGGTGAAGTCCGTTGCCGCTATCTGATTTTGGCCGGCAATGCCTATATAGGTGCCAAACTCGAACCTCATATCGGCGGCAAGGTGCTACCGGCCGGCAGTTATTTGCTGGCGACTGAGCCCCTGTCGCAAGCGCTCTGCGCTGACATTATTCCGCAGAATATGGCCTTCGCCGATATGAGCATAGCACTGGACTATTTTCATCTGTCGGCCGACAACCGCCTGTTATTTGGCGGGCTGTGCAACTACTCGGGCAGAGATCCCAAGGACATTTGCGCCGCGCTCAGGCCCAATATGGAAAGAGTTTTCCCGGCGCTCAAGGGCGTAAAAATAGATTATCAGTGGGGTGGCATGATAGGGATAGGCGCCAACCGTATGCCGCAGATAGGCAGGTTGCCGGATAGCCCCAACATCTATTTCGCCCAGGCCTATGCCGGGCATGGCGTCAATGCCACCCATATGGCGGGTCGTCTGCTGGCAGAAGCTATCAGTCAGCAGGCTGAGCGCTTCGATATCTTTGCCTCAATAGAGCATATGACCTTCCCGGGTGGCCCGGCGCTGCGCTCGCCCATTCTGGCGGCAGGCATGCTGTACCATAGATTCAAGGATCTATTCTGAACAAGGCCTGTCTTGAAAAGACCTGTTTTGAAGACAAGTGTATTTTGAGTAGGGAGCCATTTTGAAAACAAGTACGGCAAAGGCGTTGTGGCAGTCGTGAATACTCCCTTCGATATCAGCCGCATTCATACGCCACAGGGGATTTTTCGCCTCAAAGGGGAACTGCAAGTCTCACCGCCGAAACTCGTGTGCAGGCAGCTTGAAATTCTCGGCAGTGACGGTTGGCTGGAGCTGCGAGTCGAAGATAACCGCACTCAAGTGCTACTCGATGCGCTGTTTGAACCAGTGCGTGAACACCTCAAGCCCTGTAGCCTTCTATAAAGACAATCCCCCCGCAAGGCAGGGGGATTGTCTATGACAGCAAACCGATTAAATGGCTATCCAGGTTGCCTTAATTTCTGTGTATTTATCAAAAGCATGCAGCGACTTATCGCGGCCGTTACCCGACTGCTTATAACCACCGAAAGGCGCCGTCATATCGCCGCCGTCATAATGATTGATCCACACCATGCCGCTTCTCAGCGCCTTGGCAGTTCTGTGGGCCTTGCTGAGATCCGCTGTCCACACACCGGCCGCCAGGCCATAGATGGTATCGTTGCCAATGGCTATCGCCTGCTCCATTCCCTCAAATTCAATCACACTCAGCACAGGGCCGAAGATCTCCTCGCGGGCGATACTCATCTGGTTATTCACTTCACGGAACAGGGTCGGCGCCACATAAACGCCACCGGTTTCAGCCATGAGTTGCTCGCCGCCACAGACCAGCACAGCACCTTGCTGCTTACCCGCCTCGATATAACCGAGAATAGTCTGCAGCTGCTGCTGATCCACCACGGCGCCACTGACGGTATCCGGATCCAGCGGATGCCCCGGCTGCCAGGATTTGAGCTCGTCGATAATGAGCGCTATCAGTTGCTCCTTGACTCCGGACTCCACCAGCAGGCGCGAACCTGCGGTGCAAACTTCGCCCTGGTTGAAGGCGATGGCCGAAGCTGCCGCCTGCGCCGCGGCCTTGAGATCCGGGCAATCGTTAAAGACTATGTGGGGGCTCTTGCCACCGGCCTCCAACCACACACGTTTCATATTGGACTGACCGGCGTAGACCATCAGTTGCTTGGCTATCTTAGTGGAGCCAGTAAACACCAGGGTATCGACATCCATATGCAGCGCCAGCGCCTTGCCAACTGTATGACCAAAACCGGGCAATACATTGAGCACTCCGGGCGGGATCCCGGCTTCCAAGGCAATGGCAGCCATACGAATCGCCGTCAAAGGGGATTTTTCCGAGGGTTTGAGGATAACAGAGTTACCGCTGGCCAGCGCCGGCCCCAGTTTCCAGCAGGCCATCAGCAGGGGGAAGTTCCACGGCACAATCGCGGCCACTACCCCGACAGGCTCACGGGTGATCATGCCGATTTCATTGTCAGCGGTGGGCGCTATTTCGTCGTAAATCTTGTCAACCGCTTCGCCGGACCAACGCAAGGCCCTGGCGGCATTGGTCACATCCACCGACTTGGAAAAACGGATTGGCTTGCCCATATCCAGGGTTTCCAGCAAGGCCAGTTCATCGCTATGCGCCTCCAGCAAATCGGCAAAGCGTATCATCACCTTTTTGCGCTCTACCGGCGCCATTCGCGACCAGACTCCGGATTCAAAACTGGCTCTGGCACTGGCCACCGCTGCCTCGGCATCGGCCAGATCGCAACTGGCTACGGCGGCGAGCTTGTTGCCATCCACAGGGCTGATGCAATCGAAGGTCTCGCCGGATACGGCTGCACAATACTCTCCATGAATAAAGGCCTGGCCACAGATCTGCAATTGCGCAGCCAACTGCTGCCATTGCTGACGGGTTTGCGGTGTACTCATAAATCCTCTCATCTGCTTGCAAGCGGGCATTCCACTACCTCAGTAGGCCTATCGCGGCCAACTCGTGCAGCCATCGCGAGTTATTCGGGTCGCTCCAGATTAGCCTCGAGCACGGCATAAATTCAATATATTTTACAAAAATAGATTTTTTGGCATAAATAATTGCACACAGGCCTTCCATGTTCATTATTTCTGACATAGCATAGCGAAATATCAATCACCATTAACAAGCCCGCAACACTAAGGTTAATGCTTATGGCAGAGCTAAAACAACAGGCGAAAACACAGGGCAATCTCGAGCATTACTGGATGCCTTTCAGTGCCAACCGTCAATTCAAGCAGACTCCCAGGCTACTGGCTTCGGCCGAAGGCATGTATTACCGGGATGTCGATGGCCGTCAGGTGCTGGACGGCACCGCAGGTCTTTGGTGCTGTAATGCCGGCCATGGCCGGGCGGAGATCAGTGAGTCGGTCAGCCGTCAGATCCGCGAAATGGACTATGCCCCCAGTTTTCAGATGGGTCATCCGTTGGCATTCGAGTTGGCCGAGCGCCTCAGTGAAATCGCCCCGCCCGGCATGAACCGTATCTTCTTTACCAACTCGGGCTCAGAGTCAGTCGACACCGCACTCAAGCTGGCGCTGTGTTACCACAGAGCCAATGGCGAGCCGAGCCGCAGCCGTTTTATCGGCCGTGAGCTGGGCTATCACGGTGTGGGGTTTGGCGGTATTTCGGTGGGCGGAATTGGTAATAACCGCAAAGGTTTCAGCCCGCAGCTCCTCGGCGGCGTCGATCATCTACCCCACACTCTGGATATGGAAGCCAACGCCTTCAGCCGCGGCTTGCCCGAGCATGGCGCCGACAAGGCCGAGGCGCTCGAGGGACTAATTGCCCTGCATGGCGCAGAGAATATCGCCGCCGTTATCGTCGAGCCCATGTCAGGCTCGGCCGGGGTAATATTGCCACCCAAGGGCTATCTCAAGCGCCTTCGGGAGATCACTCAAAAGTACGGCATCTTGCTGATATTCGATGAGGTGATTACAGGTTTTGGTCGGGTGGGCGGCGCTTTTGCCAGCAACCACTGGGATGTGACCCCGGACATAATGACCGCGGCCAAGGCGCTCAACAATGGCGCCATCCCCATGGGCGCGGTGTTTGTGCAGCAAGCGATTCACGATGCCTGTATGCAGGGCCCTGAGGCAATGATCGAGTTCTTTCACGGCTATACCTATTCGGGGCATCCGGTTGCGGCCGCGGCGGCACTGGCCACCCTGGATATCTACCGTGACGAAAAGCTGTTTGAGCGCACTACAACGCTGGCGCCCTATTTTGAGCAGGCGCTGCACAGTCTCAAGGGGCTGCCCAATATCATTGACATTCGCAATACCGGCCTGGTAGGTGGCATTCAGCTGGCCCCCAGCCCGCAAGGTGTTGGCAAACGCGGCTATCAGATTTTCGAGCGCTGTTTCTGGCAAGGTGCGCTGGTACGGGCCACCGCCGACATCATAGCCCTCTCACCACCACTGATAGTGGAAGAGTCCCAAATAGATCAACTGATTTCCACCCTGGCCGACGCCATCCAAACCGTCGACTGAAGCACACAGGATAGTTATGCGTATTTACAGCCACTATATAGATGGACATGAGACAGATGGCAGCCAGGCTCAGGCTTCACTGCCCATTTTTAACCCGGCCAACGGCGAAGAGCAAGCCAGAGTCGCCCTCGCCTCCCAGGCTGATACAGAACGGGCGATAGACTCGGCCAAGCAGGCTTTTGACGCTTGGTCAAAGGTATCGCCCCTTAACCGGGCGCGGGTGCTGTTTCGCTTCAAAGCTCTGGTAGAAGCCGAGATGGATGAGCTGGCCGAACTTATCTGCCTGCAACACGGCAAAGTGCTTGAGGATGCCAGGGGCGAGTTGGTTCGAGGACTGGAAGTGGTGGAGTTTGCCTGCGGCATTCCCCATCTTCTCAAGGGGGAACACACTGAGCAGGTTGGCACTGGCGTCGATGCCTGGAGCATCAATCAACCGCTCGGGGTGGTTGCCGGCATTTCGCCGTTCAATTTCCCTGTGATGGTTCCCATGTGGATGTTCCCGATTGCCATCGCCTGCGGCAATACCTTTGTGATGAAGCCATCGGAAAAGAATCCGGCGCCGGTACTCAGAATTGCCGAGCTGTTGACCCAGGCCGGGCTGCCGGATGGGGTTTTCAATGTTATCAACGGCGACAAGCTGGCGGTAGATACCCTGCTCTGCCATCAGGATGTTCAGGCCATCTCCTTTGTCGGTTCAACGCCTGTGGCCGAGTATATCTACAGTAAGGCATCGGCCCACGGCAAACGGGTACAGGCACTCGGCGGCGCCAAGAACCACATGCTGCTGATGCCGGATGCCGATCTGGAACTGGCCAGCAACGCCCTGATGGGCGCGGCCTATGGTTCTGCCGGCGAGCGCTGTATGGCTATTTCCGTGGTACTGGCGGTTGCTGATGTGGCCGATGCCCTGATAGAAAAACTGCAACCCAAAATAGCCGCGCTCAAGGTAGGTAACGGCCTGGTGCCGGGTATGGAAATGGGGCCGCTCATCTCCCGCGCGCATCTGGACAAGGTCTGCAGCTATATAGACAGCGGTATACAGCAGGGCGCAGTTTGCCTGGTCGATGGCCGCAATACCTTGGCAGACAGCGAAGGCTTCTTTCTCGGTGCGACCCTGTTCGATGGCGTCACCCCCGAGATGCAGATTTACCGGGAAGAAATCTTCGGCCCAGTGCTTTGCATAGTCAGGGTAGCCGACTATGACTCGGCGCTGGCTCTTATCAATCAACATGAGTTCGGCAACGGTACCGCCATCTTTACCCAGAGCGGCGAGCTGGCGCGCGACTTTTGCCACTCGGTGCAAGTCGGCATGGTGGGGGTCAATGTACCTATCCCTGTGCCCATGGCATTTCACAGTTTCGGCGGTTGGAAACGCTCGCTGTTTGGCCCACTGCATATGCACGGCCCAGATGGAGTTCGCTTCTACACCCGGCGCAAAGCCGTTACCGCCCGCTGGCCCAAACAGCTGAGTGCCGATTTCATCATGCCGACCATGAAATAGGGAGAGAGGGAGAGCCTGATGCACATCAACAATATCAGAGTACTGGCGCGTAATACTCCCGAGGTAAGTGAATACTCCATCGCCGAGGAAAAGCGTCTGCAGGGCGCGCCGCGCCAACGGCTGGAGAACCATTACTCCAGCCCCTGTGAGCAGTTTCATACCGGAATGACCAAAAGCAAAAAAGGCCCTGGGAAAATAGACAACACCAACAAAGACTACAACCAAAACCACGAAAGGAACAAACTCAGCAAAAAAAACCAGGAAAACCGTCCCGAAAAGCACCCGCGCGACAACCAGCTGACCCCCGCCGGGGACCGCAACAGCGGGCAACAAAAACTTCCCGACAGCAAAACCGATGGGGGGAATCAACACAACAGACAAAAACAAAACCCACATGACGTCCAACAACAGCAGCGGGGCCCAGGCAGAAACCAGGTAAAACCGGAAGAGTCCAGGACAGGACCCGCAAAACAAAGAAGCCAAAAACCATGGTGAACCAAGTCACAAAAACACACAACCCGCGGCAATGGGCACAACCGCCGGGCAAAGCCATAACCCCAACCTCACCCATGCCCGAAAGAAGCCACAAAACAAAAGTGACCAAGGACTACCGACTTAGGACACTATAACAAAACCCCGCCCATTGCCCCGCTCAGGGCAGCCAACAAGCCAATAAAAACTAAGGAAAAAACATCGGAACATAAGCCAGAAATAAAAAACTCGATAAAGACAATACACCCAAAGAGGATCACGCAGGTAACCATGAACAACTCAACGGCTACAAGAGACAAGCCGGACAAATAAAAGACAACCGGGCAGAGGACAGCACAAGACAGACCTAAAAGTAACCCGCCGAAAACGACTCCCAGGACAACAAAGAAAGCCAGTGCAAAAACGAGTGCAGTAACGCAAGGACACCCAAACGGAACACCAATGAATACGCCCCAGAAAAACGGGAAAATCAATAAGAAGAGCGAAAATATAAACACCAAATACCAAAAAACCGGAGCCGAAACCTGCACCTAGCAGAAAAAACCGCAGACAAGCCCCACGACCATACAGACAAAGAGCCAGACTACCAAACAAACGACAAAACTAAGAGACCAAGCTGGGAAAAGTCCGAGCCCTAGCACGACACAGAGACAGAGTCGGATGCAGAGAGCAACAAAAACACCCACCACAAGGACGGCACCAGGCTGGCAAAAGACACAGACAATTGCTAAGAAACAAAAAAAAGATCACCAACCAAGCCAGTGAACAAACCACCACAGACAAAACCCACCAACCACCCAAAAACAAAAAGTAAAAAAGAAGAAACCTGAGAGACACGACTCAAAAAAAAAATGCAGTACTCAAAGCAATGACCGCAAGCGAGGCGAAGCAACAACACCCAAAAAACGGCTGAAGGCCAGCAAGCTACAGCTCAACTGAGAAAACTGTACTCGCCGCACGGCAAACGACCCACCAAAACTGCACACCAGTTCCAAACGTGAACAACAGAAATGACCCAAGACCGCAAAATTACAAAAGTACACGAACCAAGACGCGACCGAAGACTGGGAGAAAACAGACAAACATGAACAAAGAATAACCAAGGATAACCAAAGACAAAGTCCTAACAGCCTTACCAAAAAAATCAACAAAAGAAGCAAGAACAAACACCACCGCTAGCAAAAAAAAATGACGAAAAAAAAAAACAACCGGAAAAAACAAAACAATCTGCCAGAAAAAACGAGGCGCACGAAAACCACTAGGAAAAAAATAGCCGCAATCACCCAGAAAACAACAAATAAAGAAAAACAGCAGTACAATAACAAAAAAGGACTGACAATAGCCAAAACACATGTCAAGGACAGACAAATAAACGACAACAAGAGCAAGAGCCCCGAGACGATTAAACACAAATGCCACGCCCTGGACAACAAAAAAAAACAAACAGCTACAGTAAAACACCAAACCACCCGGAAACGGCAGCCGCAAAGCACAGCCAATCACCCAAATAAAAATACTCAACGCCGCCGCAACCGATTGCCAACCCAAAAAGAAAACAACAACAACAGCGACAACAGCAAACAACAAGGCAAAAAACCCATCAAAGCGAAAAACGCAACACCCGATGCTAACGCCCAGGCGCACATCAAATAGAATCAACTACTTACCCGAAGACAAGAAAGCAGAGAAGAACAGATTGGGCAACACCCACCCCGACGCGGGCGATCGAAAACGGAAACAGATACCACAAGAGCAACCCCCAAGGAACAACAAGGCAAAAAAACCAATTGAAGACCATGCCAATACAGACAAAGATAGGGCCATCATTAATGAAACCTGTATACATACAAGGTTACCAACCAAACAAACAAAAGCCGAAAACAGCAAGACACACAAACAAACGCAACACGCAAAAGAAAACATCACTCTACCAAAGATCTTCCAACCAAAACATCACCAAAGTAAACTCCCCCACCCCCAAACCCCAAAGGCGAATCTCCCGAAGGGGGAAGAGAGAAGCCGACCCCATCAGAGAAATAAAGACGTCAAAAAGCACATAAGACCCCCAGCGACAAACCTTCAGAAACAGAGCGAAGCGCCAGCCCAGCGCAAAGAACCAAACGAGACCAACGGACACCCCCAGAACATCAACAACTATCCACGGGCACCCGCCAACGGCAAACACCGCAATCTACCAACTCAACCCAGCAAGAACCCCAACGTAATACTAAAACCACACCGCCAACACAAAATGAGCAACCAGCAAACGCCCAATCATCCGCAAACTCAAACGACGCACCACAGCCAAAATCCAACATGCAAACATACCAGAACCCCGCAGCTCCCCGGCAAAGAAGCCCCAAAGATCCAACCTAGGGCCAAGAACAAGAAAGCAATGAAGACCGACAAAGCAACAAACCAAAAGGACAAGCATCAGAAGGAACAACAAAACCTCAACAAAACCAACAAAAAGCAGAACAAACAGAGGAATCCAAGCCATAAAACCAAAGCAGCCCACAGCCACGACTGACGACTCCACTATAACAACCAAATCAACAAAAAACAGCCACCAAAACGCAGACACAAACGCGAAAAAATCTAAACAAAGAAAAGCGAGGCAAACGGAAGGTCGATGAACAAAAAACAGACCGCCTGCAGCCAGAATGCCACAAACAACAATCTGTCCCCCACACCCACATCCCGAAAGAGCACCTCAAGCAGCCAAAACCACCCGGATAGCCGACCAAACGCACAACCCAAACGCAACCACAAGAGCATAGAAACATACAGGAGTAGCAAGGAAAGAACAACACGCAAAGAAAAAAACTCCAGCGACAGCGAAAAGCTAGACGACACCGAAATACCAAACGGCCTCACCAACCTGGCCCAAGAAAGGCAAATAAAAAAACAGGCCAAATCACCAAAGCCCACTGAACAAAAGATCAAAAGAGAACACCTCGATGGAGAGAAACAGGCACACCGGAACACAAATGTAACCAAGAAGCAACGAACAAAGCTCTGCGCTAAAGACTGCAAAGAGGGAAACGAAAAAACAAATAACCATCCAAAAACGGCTAAAACAAGAAGCAACAACAGAAAACCCCCAAAACCTGGGCTAAGCAACAGACCGAAAGACGCAGAACCCGGACACAAAACAGTGATGAATCGCAGCAATCCCGCTCTCCAGCAGAAAAATCCTGCGCACGGCAGAAGTCAACAACAGTCAAACCTAAGAAAGAAACAACGAAACAGCAAAACCAGAACCGACAACAGCAATAGCAAAAAGCGAAACGAAGCCGAGCAACCCAGAGGCCAAGACAAGGCCCAAAACCGGAACACCCCCAAACAACACACCCAACCAACCAACAAACCAAAGAGCCCATGAAACCAGCTGAGCAAAAACCTAAACCAGAACAGACAAACCCCCAACGACAAGCAAAAATACCCACAAAAGCAACAAAGCAAAAAGAGTAAAAACCCCGAGGGAAAACCAAACCCAAATAACCCACAAAGGCAAAGAACGAACCCCAAGCCGATGAACATCAACGCCGCTAAAAGCAAGGCGTCGACGGCGATCAAGACGCAGCCGCCACACCTTACGCGAGACTACAACAAGGAAAAGAGCTCGACCCACAAGCCAGTCGCAGCCGCGGCAGACCCGGCCAAGAAACAGAAGCCACAGCACCGAGAGACAAGCAGCAAAAAAACAAAAAACAGAAAGACAACAAACACCAGCGCCAAATTGCCAAAAAGAAACAAAGACAACAACCACAACAACAAAATGACACAACTGAACAACAGAAAAAACCAGGAAGAACAGAGGCTAAACGAAAAACCTGCAAGTGACCTAGAACCAAGAGCAAAACACACCGAACTGAAAGCACTCACTTGAACAAAGACTACGGTGCCCGAAAGAAAACCACCAACGCAACAACCCAAGCAAAACTCCCACAAACGCAAAAAAACTCAAACATAACAGAGAACACCCACACCCGCAATGGCACCATCGAAAATGACAACCCAGAAAAGCACAAAGCGGGCAGAGTCAAGACCAATAACAGAAAAAAAAAAGAGAAAAAAAGAAGGTTGCCCCGGCAAAGAGCGAGCAAACTCAGCAACACAGACAAAACAACCAAAAGGAAAAACACAGAGCTGAAGAAAAACCACACCAGCGCAGTAACCGCCATAGCCAGGATCGAAAAAAGTAATGACCTGAAGCAACAACAAGACACGCGGATCAACCAGGGCACCAAGGCCAGCAAAAAAAAACGGAACAAAACCGAGACCCACTAACACAACCATAGAAAACGAAACCAAAAGGGCAAAATGGAAGCAAAGCAGACAACAAGACTGCAACAAAACGAAAATGCCAGAACTCAATACTGCGGCAAAAACCACAAAACTAAAAAAGTGGGAAGCAACAAAGAAAACAATAGCGGAGGTGACACCAACGCCAGAATGGACGCAGCCAAAAAGAACCAAGACGACCAAAACGGCACCTACCGACAGCACACCCATGCCGAACAGCACAAACAGAAGAACAAAAAACACTAAAAGCTGAGAATGATGCAACTCAGCAAACTGCCACACATCACCGAAAAAAACAACACTAGAAAAGAGAAGCGCAGAATCGAGAAATCACTGAAAAAAAAGAATACCAAGACCATAAAAAACAAGAATAACACCATGGGAACCGGCCTGTGAGGTTCGGCGCAACAAACGTGTCACACGGACAACTGTGAGGGAAAACCAGAAGAACCCCGCCTCAACCAGAGCCAGCAGCGAAAGGTTACGCGCAAACAGGAACACCAAAAAAGTAACAGCCGGACAGCACCAATGACCCTGAAGAAAAACTGAACCGGCGCAAACAGAGCCGCACAAAATCACAGCACGAAAAAACCGGTCAACATGAAAACAAAGGATGCCGAAAACGGCTCCATCGAGCCGGCCGAAGGTCCACGCCGCGCCCACAAACGGCAGTGGAAGACAAACACAAACCAAGCCAGACAAGGCAGGGAAAAGAAAACTCGCCCAGAAACTCTCACCGAAAAAAGCCAACTGCAGCAAGGGGGAGGATACTGAAAGCTACATCCCACACGCCAAGGCCCGCGGGAACACGAGGGAAAAGGCCAAAACCGTTAAGGAAGGTGCAAATAAGTCCTCGTGGCACTCTGGCTTGCACAGCAATTGGCGTTCAAGGCATCTGACTGAAGGCATGCCGGGGCCTGTCGAAGTCGGATAACGCAGAGAGCCGGTTGCTGTG
>NZ_KI912440.1:0-3554 GCF_000518445.1 Shewanella sp. 38A_GOM-205m
CCCCTTCGGAGCCGCCGCTGGCGTTGTTGCAAATTGGCGTAGCCGAGACAGGGATGTAGAGGCTCGAAGGTCGAGCAAGGATGCGAGTCCTGAGTGTAGCCAATTTGCTTCATAAGCCAGCGGGGATTTCGGCTACGTCGGGGGTGTCCTTGGGGATGCAAGGGGCTTTGGACAAGCAAAACCCCTTGCCCGGTGTGGTGTGGAACACCACGACTTTAGGCCGCTGGCACAGCGGCTATCATGGCTTTAAGCCAACTCTTCACCGACCGTGAACATTCAAGAAATTTCGCTAAATTGTAAGCTGGTGTAGCATGGCCTCATACACAACTTATAGAATTCATAACAATCTCTGAGTTCAGTGCCAAGGCCTGAACTGACCAGGGTAAGAAAGTCTTTTTGTAGGTAAAAAGCAACCAAGCATAGGAATCACTTTGAAAATTAGGACAAGAGAACAGTTGGTCGATTTCGTAGACCAAGGGAATAAGGTCAAGTACATATTCTTCTGGGGACACCAAGAGAAAGGAGAACAAATTTCCAAGAGTTGTTTTAGTCAATGGTATGACGCAAAGTTTGAAGAAGAAGGCAACGTCTTCATTACTGCGGAGCATTACATGATGTATCACAAGGCAAAACTATTTGGTGATGACATTGCATGTGCAAGAATCCTCCTTGCCACCACCCCTGGCGCAGCCAAAGCTATTGGTCGGGAATTAGTCGGGTTCAACCAAGAAGTCTGGGATGAGAGACGCTTTGAAATAGTGCTTAATGCAAACTTAGCTAAGTTTGCTCAGCATACTGAACTAAAATCGTTTCTGCTTAATACTGGAAACCGTATCTTGGTCGAGGCTAGTCCTGTAGATAAAGTATGGGGGATCGGGCTCGCTCAAGATCATCCTGAATCTGAAATTCCCAGGAGATGGAAAGGCTTAAATCTGTTAGGGTTTGCACTCATGGAAGTTCGCGATCGGCTCAGAAAAGATCTCTGACAATCAATGGCCAAAAGAATAACAAACTTCAAATAATGAATAAAAATTCATTCACTTTCTCTTCTCCTCTGGGTAGACTGAGCGCCCTCTTATCCAGATCATCATAATAAACATGCAATTAAGTCGTAGGCATTTTATTCAGGCCGGTCTAGCCGGTACCGCACTGGGGCTCAGTGGCTGCAGTAATTTCTCTCTATCTTCCCAGGAGCAGGCCCAAGCTACTGCCTCCAAGGGTCCCCTGGTGGCGCTGAACTTCAATGAAAACCCGCTGGGGATGCCAAGCAGTGCCAGGGAAGCCATTATGCAGCATATGGGCGAGGCGCACCTGTATCCCGACAGTGCCCGTCAGGCCTTGCTCAAGCGCCTGGCAAGCTATCACGGTGTCAGCCAAGAGCAGCTCATTTATGGCAATGGCTCTTCCGAAGTACTCAAATTCGCCATAGATGCCATGGCTAGCGCTCGCTGCCAGTTGGTGATGCCAAAGCCTACCTTTGACATAGTGGCCGACTATGCCAAGGCCAGAGGGCTCAAGGTAACTGAAGTGCCGCTCACCGCCGAGCTGCAAACCGATATCGCCGCTATGCAAGCCGCCGTGGCCGCACACCCTGGCCCTTCCATTGTCTATCTGTGTAACCCCAACAACCCAACCGGCCTCTTGCTGCCCAAGGCGCCGGTTGCACAGTGGCTAGCCAAGGCCAGTCCCGAGCTGCAGTTTATTATTGATGAGGCCTACGGCGAGTATGCCGGTAGCGATTTCCAATCCGCGCTGCCGTTCATCCAAAATGGCCAGAAACACACAGTGCTGACCAAAACGTTCTCCAAAGCATGGGGAATGGCGGGACTGAGGGCCGGTTATGCCATTGCCGCTCCGGAAATGATAACCGCCATGCAGGCCCAGGCGAGTTTTGACAACGCCAACCTGTTTGCTCTCTATGGGGCGGCGGCAGTGTTGGATGACAGCGCCTGGCTGGCGCAGACCCGCAGCAACAATTTAGAAGCCGGTGCCATTATCATTGCCACACTCAAACAACTGGGGCTCGACTATCTGCCACTCAACGCCAGTTTTATTTTCCACCGCATCAAGGGCAATAATGAAGACTATCGCAAGCGGATGCAGCAGGCCGGCATTCTGGTGGGCCGCACCTTCCCAGGGCTTGAAGGCTGGAATCGCTTGACCTTGGGCACGCCAATGCAGATGCAACGAGTTGCCAAAGAGATGCAACGTCTGCGTTTGGAAGGTTTGCTCTAATTCCTCTTTCAAGTGCTGTTTCAAGCGCTCTTTCAAGTGCCTTGGCTTTTCGCTAGACTCGGACTTTCGCAGCCTTTTTCAGAAGGATTCTGATATGCAAGTCCAATCCATTCTGGGGGCGTTATTCGCCCTCGGTTTCTCCCTGTCGTTGCAAGCCGCCCCCGGCGAGCTGGTCATCAACAAAAATGCCAAACCCAAATCCTCAAACAGCTATATCGAAGCCGTTCATAAAGAGATCCCGGTAGCGGGAGCCAGTGAGGCCCAGGTTCGTTATGCCATTCTCGAAGGTATGCTCAGCACCAAGGGCTTTGCCTGGGTATACGAGGGCGAAGGTGAGGGCTATATCCTGGCCCGTTTCGACTATCGTGGCGACACTAATGTGATGCGCATTGAATACGACGCCAACTATATTCAGCTTAAATACCACGCCGCCTTGGGGGATTTTGTCTGCAAAAAGCTGATTGATGATATCTGCTACAAGAATGGCCGCGGCTATTACAACTACATCAAGAATCTGCGTCTCTCCATCGCCCAGGAGCTGAAAAAATCATGAAACGAATACTACTGCCGCTGCTGCTGAATCTGTTATGGCTGAACCCGGCTTCCGCCGAGACTGAATATCAATTGCAACGCTGGCAAAACCCAGTACCCACAGGTGGCTATGTGCAGGATATCCCCGCCATGTTGCAGCGGGCCGTTACCCGGGATAGCTGGGAACTGGAAACGGCCGCAGATGGCAACTGGCTCGCCCGGCTCAATAACTACAAGGGATACACAGTCGAAGTAGAAGTAGCACGGCAGGCACAGGAACTGCAGCTTAGCCTGCTCTCCAGCCGCTGCGATTGCAAAATGGACCAGGCCAAAATCGACAGTTGGTTAATTCGCCTCAGGCGCAATATCGCTCTCGAAGTCACCAAGGCCGCCAGAGATGAGAGTCTGCGACAGAAGCTGAAAGTCGAGTAGAAGCTTGATAGCTCAAGGCTGGTATGACTCTGGATCGGTGAAATCTTGGCACTAGTTTACAGGCATACACGGATTTCCAGGCACAGGCGGAAATGTAGCCATCCTTGGTTGGCGCTCGAAAGCATATTGCTACGTAACTCTCGCTGGCAACTCTCGCCATGTCGCAGGATCGCCGGTGCGAAATAGCCGGGATCCCGGCCGATGCGCCAATAGCAGACAAGTTCAAACGATGAAAAACAGACACAAAAAAGCCCGTCGATGACGGGCTCTTTCGTTGAATATGGCTGGGGTACCAGGATTCGAACCTGGGAATGCCGGGATCAAAACCCGGTGCCTTACCGCTTGGCGATACCCCA
>NZ_KI912440.1:3814-91633 GCF_000518445.1 Shewanella sp. 38A_GOM-205m
ATGGCTGGGGTACCAGGATTCGAACCTGGGAATGCCGGGATCAAAACCCGGTGCCTTACCGCTTGGCGATACCCCACCAATAATCAAAGTTAGTTCAATAAGAGACAAATATGGTACGGGAGGAGAGACTTGAACTCTCACACCTTGCGGCACCAGAACCTAAATCTGGCGTGTCTACCAATTTCACCACTCCCGCAGTGTCTCTTGTTTTTGACATCCCAAGAAGGATGGTAGCTATGGCGGGACTTGAACCTGCGACCCCAGCATTATGAGTGCTGTGCTCTAACCAGCTGAGCTACATAGCCACGATAACTTTGTTGTTCCCCGTGCCGAGGAACGGGGCGTATTATGCTTATTCAGGTTATTCAGGTCAACAGCTTTTTTAGGCTAAATCCCGCCGCCCCAGCTGTTTGCCTATAAACCCATCAAACTGGGCAACAGATACGCAAATCCGTGTTCTATCGCCCATTTAGAGTCGCTTTATACGTTAAACAGGAAGTGCATCACGTCGCCGTCTTTGACGATATAGGTTTTCCCTTCCACCCGCAGCTTACCCGCTTCCTTACAACCGGCTTCGCCCTTGAACTGAACAAAGTCATCATAGGCCATAACCTGAGCCCGAATAAAGCCGCGCTCAAAGTCGGTGTGAATTTTACCGGCCGCCTGCGGTGCGGTAGAACCGACAGTCACAGTCCAGGCACGGACTTCTTTCACCCCGGCAGTAAAGTAGGTTTGCAGTGTCAGCAATTCGTAACCGGCGCGAATCACCCGATCAAGCCCTGGCTCTTCCAGGCCCAGCTCTTCGAGGAACTCGCTACGCTCTTCCTCATCCATTTCCGCCAGATCTGACTCGATAGCGGCGCACACAGGCACCACAACGGCATTTTCTTTTTCGGCAATGGCACGCACTGTATCCAGATGCGGGTTATTGTCGAAGCCATCTTCAGAAACGTTGGCAATATACATGGTTGGCTTGAGCGTCAGCAGGTTCAGGTAAGCCACGGATTCCAGCTCCTCTTTGCTCAAATCCAGGGTGCGCAGCATATGGCCTTCGTCCAGTACCGGCTTGAGTTTTTCCAGTACTCCGACTTCAAATTTGGCGTCTTTATCACCACCCTTGGCGCGCTTTTGCTGACGCAGTATGGCACGCTCAACACTGTCGAGATCCGCCAGTGCCAGTTCGGTATTGATCACTTCAATATCACCGGCCGGGTCAACCTTGTTGGCCACGTGAACAATATTGTCGTTCTCGAAGCAACGTACCACATGGCCGATAGCATCGGTTTCACGGATGTTGGCCAGGAACTTGTTACCCAGGCCTTCGCCCTTGGATGCCCCGGCAACCAGACCGGCAATGTCCACAAACTCCATGGTGGTCGGCAGTACCCGCTCAGGCTTAACGATTTCAGCCAGGGCGTCCAGACGAGCATCCGGCACTGGCACCACACCTGTGTTGGGTTCTATGGTACAGAAGGGAAAGTTTGCCGCTTCGATGCCAGCCTTGGTTAACGCATTGAACAGAGTTGACTTACCGACGTTTGGCAGACCAACGATGCCGCATTTAAAACCCATGATGTTTACCTTTCTCTCTAATTTGAGTCCAGCGCACTCGGCCCCGGACAGGATAATGAAACAGGCGTCAGACGCCTGGATAATCTTAGACCGCTTTAAAGGAGTGCAGCCTGTGCATCGCCTTGGTCATATCCTCGGCAAAGAGGATATCAGTGGCGCGCACCGCTTCATCTACTGCGGCATCGATCAGCGACTGCTCAGTACTCGGCGCCTTGCCAAGCACATAGCCGCTGACTTTGTTCTTGTCCCCGGGGTGACCTATGCCAATCCGCAGACGATAAAAATTCTTGTTGTTGCCCAGCTTGGCAATAATATCCTTAAGGCCATTATGGCCGCCATGACCACCGCCAAGCTTGAACTTGGCCACCCCCGGAGGCATGTCCAGCTCATCGTGGGCCACCAAAATCTCCTCCGGTTGAATACGGAAGAAGTTCGCCAATGCCGCCACCGACTTGCCACTCAGGTTCATATAAGTGGAAGGGATCAGCAGGCGCACATCGCGGCCCTTGAGCGTGACTCTGGCAGTCAGGCCAAAATACTTGCTGTCGGCACTGAGCTGGGCACCGCAACCTCTGGCCAGCTCCTGCACATACCAGGCGCCGGCATTATGGCGGGTCTGGGCATACTCGGCGCCGGGATTGGCCAGCCCGACGATAAGTTTAATCTCTGTCATCAGTCTCTATCAGTCTGTTTATTCAACGAGAAGTTCTGCGAAGGCCGGACAAGGCCAGGCACATATTCACCGCTCTTGAAGCTTGGCCGTTACAGGCCCAAACACTGCGTGAAAGCCAATGAAAAATGCCGCATTCTTGTAAAAACGCGGCATTTTAGCACTCTCTTGCGACAATCAACAAATCGACCGGGGTTATCTCAGCCCCAGCGCATACTTGAGCACTTGCTGCTTGACCGGGGTATTGATATCCGCCAGCTTGAGCCCGGCGTTACGCAACAGTTTAAGTGGCAGCAGATCGTTACTGAAACCGGCATAGAAGAGATCCATGCCTGTCATCATCAACTGATTGTCAAACCAGCGTTGCTTTTGGAACCCTTCAAGCACTGTGGCCTTTGACCAGTCTTCGCCCTTCTCCAGCGCCTGGGTGATTGTCGCTATCAAGGCTTCGACGTCTTTAAAGCCCAGGTTAACCCCCTGTCCCGCCAGCGGGTTAATGGTGTGAGCCGCATCCCCCAGGATCACCAGATTGTCGCGGTAGTATTGCTGCGCATGGCGCCGGGTCAGCGGGAAACTGCCCTTGGCCAACACTTCGAAATGGGGATCCAGCCTATCGGGGAAGTGATTGATGATCGCCTGCTTCAGTTGGCTGTCGCTTAGCTGCATCAAACTGCGAATTTGTTTGGCATCGTCATACCAGACCAAGGAAGCATTTTTGCCCGGTAATGGCAGTAAGGAGCGTGGCCCTTGCGGGGTAAACTGTTGCCAGGTCACATCCTGCTCATCACACTCGGTGGCGATATTGATCAACATACAGGACTGGGAATAATCCCAACCGCTAATGCCAATTCCGGCCCATTGACGCACTCTGGAGTTGGCACCATCGGCCCCCACCAGCAAGCGGGCATCGAACACCCGGCCATCGTCCAGACTCACCTCTATACCCACGCTGGAGCGCACCATGCGCCCGACCCGGGCCGGGCAGCAGAGGGTCAGATTGGGGTAGTTGTCGAATTCCTGCCACAGTGCCAGCTGCACCAAACGGTTTTCCACTATGTGGCCGAGACGCTCGGCCTTGATCTGACTGGCATGGAAACGGGTAATGCAGCCTTCCATTTCCCAGGTTTCCAGGCCACGATAAGCCACATGGCGCATTCCGAGCAGAGTATCGAATGCTCCCAGGCGCTCGAGTAGTGCCTCCGATGCCACACTGATGGCCGAGACCCTGACATCCAGAGGTTGCGAGGCATCAAAGACCTCGGGTTCAAAGGCCTCCACCAGCGCCACTTCCAGCCCGAGCTTGGCCAACCCCAGCGCCGTCGCCGCGCCCACCATACCGCCACCTATGATGACGATATCCTTGGTCTCATGTTGTTCTGTCACTATGCCTTTCCTGCTGTCTCTCTTCTCTGCCGCCTCGGCCACAGAGTTGTGTTCAATGGTAACTGTTTTGGCTTCAATCATGAGCAAATGTTGCTGCCGGCCCTCCTGAAACACCTGCTTACAAGCCGACACACGAGCCTTGGCAACCTTAGGCTAGCCTCTGAGTGTCCAAGCAGTATCTGTCATGGCAAACACCGCATATGCGGTTATCGACATCAACAAGTGAGGATACCATGCGCAAACTTACCAGCAGCCTGATAGCCGCAGCCCTTATCGTCCCGGCTGCCTTTACTTCTGGTCATGTTCTGGCCGCCACCACGGCAGACCAGATGGAAGTGATAACTGTAACCTATCGCTCGTCGCTGAATTATGCCCTATATCAACAAATCACGGAAACCATGGCCGGCTTGCATTTGGATGTGTTGGAGGACATCTATGCCCAGGCCCGCGGCAGCAATCTGGAGATGGCCGAGCAATTCTACCAGCAGCAAAATATTCAGGTGGCCGCCAACCGTTTACCCGCACAGCTTGAAAGGGTATTGCAGCAACCAGAGTAATTCTCAGCCCTGGCGTTCAAAAGCTGGTCAGCGGACTTAACAGCAGGTAAAATGGCGCGCTATTTTTTAAGTGGTTCCGAAGAGCGACGCAAAACTGATGAGTAAAAAACTCCATATTAAAACCTGGGGCTGTCAGATGAATGAGTACGACTCATCCAAGATGGCCGATCTGTTAAACGAATTTCAGGGCTATACCCTGACCGAAGAGGCTGATGAGGCAGATATTCTGCTGCTCAATACCTGTTCTATTCGTGAAAAGGCGCAGGAAAAGGTATTCCATCAGCTGGGCCGCTGGAAAACACTCAAAGACAAGAATCCTGAGCTGATCATTGGCGTGGGTGGTTGTGTGGCTTCGCAGGAAGGCAAGGCGATAAAAGAACGCGCCCAGTGCGTGGATATTATCTTCGGCCCTCAAACCCTGCACCGTCTGCCAGAGATGATCAACCAGGTTCGCAGCGGCGACCAGGCGGTGATTGACGTCAGCTTCCCGGAAATCGAGAAGTTCGACCGTCTGCCCGAGCCCCGCGCCGAAGGCCCCACCGCCTTTGTCTCCATCATGGAAGGCTGCAGCAAGTACTGCTCTTTCTGCGTGGTGCCCTATACCCGCGGCGAAGAAGTCAGCCGGCCACTGGATGACATCATCCTGGAAATCGCTCAACTGGCCGAGCAAGGGGTGCGTGAAGTCAACCTGCTGGGGCAAAACGTTAACGCCTATCGCGGCCTGACCCATGATGACGAAATTTGCAGCTTTGCCGAGCTGCTGCGTTATGTGGCCGCCATCGACGGAATCGACCGCATCCGCTTTACCACCAGCCATCCGATAGAGTTCACCCAGGACATTATCGATGTCTATGAAGACACTCCTGAGCTGGTCAGCTTCCTGCACCTGCCGGTGCAATCGGGTTCAGACCGCATACTGACCCAGATGAAGCGCGGCCATATGGCAATCGAGTACAAGTCGATCATTCGCCGTCTGCGCAAGGCGCGGCCGGATATTCAGATAAGCTCCGACTTTATCATCGGCTTCCCCGGCGAAAGCAAAGAAGATTTTGCCGACACCATGAAGCTGATTGAAGAAGTGGGCTTCGACCACAGCTTCAGCTTTATCTACAGTGCCCGTCCCGGCACCCCGGCGGCCGACTTGCCGGATGATGTGGATATGGAAGAGAAAAAGCAGCGTCTGGCAATCCTGCAGGACAGGATTACCCAACAGGCGCAGCGCTACAGCCGCCAGATGCTGGGCACAGTGCAGCGTATTCTGGTGGAAGGCCCATCGGTCAAGAACCCCATGGAACTGCGCGGCCGCACCGAAAACAACCGGGTGGTCAACTTCGAAGGCCAGCCCAAGCACATAGGCAGCTTCGTGGACGTGGAAATCGTCGATGTCTACACCAACTCGCTGCGCGGCAAGTTTGTTCGCGGTGAAGATGAGATGGACTTGCGCAAGAGCCTGCGCCCCAGTGATATTCTGGCCAAGCATAATCAGGAAGATACCCTGGGTGTGACTCAGTTCACCCCGTAAGCGCCGAGACTTCCACGGCGGCCCGGCTCTTCGGACCCGGGCCGTTTTATTTTAGGCTCGATTTTCCGTTAGCATTTATGCCTTCACGCTCGTAAACTGATCAAAGATGACATCAACAGGAGTTTTTGTTTGTCTCACAAATTAACCACCATGAATCTGTATCTCGAACCGGCCGACAGCCGCCGTCTGGCGTCTCTGTGTGGTCCGTTCGATGACAATATCAAGCAACTCGAGCGCCGGGTGGGCGTCGAGATAAGCTACCGCAACAACCATTTTCAGATTGTCGGCCAGCCACGTAACTGCCTCACGGCCAACAACCTGCTGAAACAGCTCTATGTCGAAACCGCGCCGGTAAAAGGCTCGACCCCGGATCTGGAGCCCGAGCAGGTGCATATCGCCATTC
The DNA here is from genome assembly GCF_000518445.1 of Shewanella sp. 38A_GOM-205m. Taxonomy (NCBI): domain Bacteria; kingdom Pseudomonadati; phylum Pseudomonadota; class Gammaproteobacteria; order Alteromonadales; family Shewanellaceae; genus Shewanella; species Shewanella sp. 38A_GOM-205m. Next base: position 9,922 of record NZ_KI912440.1, read on the forward strand.
AGGAAGCCATTGCCCTGGAAGCCGACGACAGCGGTGCAGAACCCAAAGAGCACTATATCAAGACCCGCAAAGGGGTGATTAAGCCACGCAATCCCAACCAGACCCAATATGTGGCCAACATAGTGCGCCATGACATCACCTTCGGCATAGGCCCCGCCGGTACCGGCAAGACCTATCTGGCCGTTGCCGCCGCCGTGGATGCGCTGGAGCGTCAGGAGATCCGCCGCATTCTGCTGACCCGCCCTGCGGTGGAAGCCGGTGAGAAACTGGGGTTCCTGCCCGGCGATCTGAGCCAGAAGGTAGACCCTTACCTCAGGCCTCTGTATGACGCCCTGTTTGAGATGCTCGGCTTTGAGAAGGTCGAGCGACTGATAGAACGCAATGTTATCGAGGTCGCACCGCTGGCCTATATGCGTGGCCGCACCCTCAACGATGCCTTTATCATTCTCGATGAGAGCCAAAATACCACGGTGGAACAGATGAAGATGTTCCTCACCCGTATCGGCTTCAACTCCAAGGCGGTGATCACAGGTGACATTACCCAGATAGATCTGCCGCGCAACGCCAAGTCCGGCCTGCGCCACGCCATCGAAGTACTGAGCGAAGTGGAAGAGATCAGCTTCAACTTCTTCCAGGCCCAGGATGTGGTGCGCCACCCGGTAGTAGCCCGCATAGTGGAAGCCTATGAGGCACACGATCAGCGCCAGCAGGCGGCCAAGGCCCAACGCGACAGCCAATATCAACTGACAGAGGCCGGCGCCCATGAGTCTTGATCTGCAACTGGACCTGCAACTGGCAACAGAAGCGCAAAACCTGCCATCCCAGAGCGATTTCGAGCTCTGGGCCCGTACTGCCATAGGCAATAGTATGGAGCAGGCCGAGCTGACCATACGCCTGGTGGACAGTGAAGAGAGCCAGCAGTTGAACCGGGACTATCGCGGCAAAGACAAGCCCACCAATGTGCTGTCATTTCCGTTTGAAGCGCCACCGGGAATAACCCTGCCATTACTCGGGGATCTTGTCATTTGCGTTTCAGTCGTTGAAAATGAAGCCCGTGAACAGCATAAACCGCTACAGGCGCACTGGGCACATATGGTTGTGCACGGTTGCCTGCATCTGCTAGGTTATGATCACATCGAAGATGCCGAAGCCGAAGAAATGGAGTCGCTAGAGACCCAACTTATTGAAAGCTTAGGTTTTACTGACCCATACAAGGAGCAATAATTGCCAGGGTTCGCCCTGTCATGAAGAACACTATGAGTGACGATATCCCCCCGAGTACCAGCGCCCATAAGAAAGGCTGGTTTGACCGAGTAAGCCAGTTATTCCAGGGCGAACCTCAAAATCGCGAAGATCTGGTTGAGGTGATCCACGATGCCGAACAGCGTGAGCTCATCACAGAAGATACCCGCGAGATGATAAAAGGTGTTTTAGAGGTATCTGATTTGCGTGTAAGGGACATAATGATCCCCAGAGCGCAAATTGTCGCCATCCAATTCAATGACTCTGTTGAGGAACTGCTCAACACTGTCATCAACTCTGCTCATTCCCGCTTTCCTGTGGTCAATGAAGACAAAGACCATATCGAAGGCATACTGCTGGCCAAAGATCTGCTGAAGTACGGCTTCAACAACAGTGAAGAACCCTTCTCACTGGAAAAAGTGATCCGCCCGGCCGTTGTGGTGCCCGAGAGCAAGAGAGTGGATGTGCTGCTCAAAGAGTTCCGTTCCCAACGCTACCATATGGCGATAGTGGTCGATGAATACGGTGGTGTTTCCGGCCTGGTCACCATTGAAGATATTCTCGAAGAGATTGTCGGCGATATCGAAGATGAGTTCGATCACGACAACAGCGACGAGTCAGAGATCCGTAAAGCCGGTAACCGGGTTTACATGGTCAAGGCACTGACCGAGATTGAAGATTTCAACGAAACCTTCAACACCCATTTCAGTGATGAAGAGTTCGACACAGTCGGCGGCCTGGTGTCCCACGCCTTCGGCCACCTGCCGGAGCGCAACGAGAAGATCGTCATCGACGGCATTGAATTTAAAGTCATCAGTGCCGATACCCGCCGTTTATTGCAACTCAGGGTGAAACTGCCCGATCCCAACGATACTGAAGACAGTAACGACCAGTGAAGTCCACATTAGCGGCGCTACAACGCCACCCCAAGCTGCGTCTGGTACTGGCCTTTTTGGCCGGTGCCAGTACGGCACTTTCCTTTGCCCCCTACGATCTTTGGCCCATCTACCCGCTGGCGCTGGCCTTTGGCCTTTGGCACAGTAACAAGCTTTCCCCCAAGGCCAGTTTTGGCTATTGGCTCAGCTTTGGTTTTGGCGCCTTCGCCTTCGGGATCAGCTGGGTGCATGTCAGCATGGACAGATTCGGTGGCTTGCCGCTGATTGCTTCCATAGGCCTGATGGCCCTGTTGGCCCTCTATCTGGCCTTGTATCCGGCGCTGGCAGGCGCCCTGCTGGCCCGACTGGCGCCCAAGCGTCATAACTGGCAACTGCTGGGGCTGTTTCCGGCGCTCTGGACTCTGTGTGAATGGTTACGGGGCTGGGTGCTCACCGGCTTCCCCTGGCTCTGGGGCGGCTATAGCCAAACCTCGGGCCCCTTGAAGCCACTGGCCTCAATGATAGGCACTTTGGGGCTCAGTTTTGTGGTGGCGCTGCTGGCAGCAAGCCTGGTGCTGCTACTCAAACGCCGCTGGCTCAGCCTGGTGGTGAGCTCGGCGCTACTGGCCCTGTTTGTATGGCAGGCGCCGCGATTTTCAACGGTTGAGCGTACCGGTGAGACCCTCAGCGTGGCGCTGGTGCAAGGCAATATCCCCCAAAGCATGAAGTGGGATCCGGACGCACTCTGGCCGACTATGCTCAAATATATGGATCTCTCCCGCCCGCATCTGGACAGAGACTTGGTGATCTGGCCCGAGGCCGCGATACCGGCCCCCGAAAGCATGGTGGCCGAGTTCCTCGACAACGCCAACAAAGTTGCCAATCTGCGGGATGCCGCCATCATCACAGGTATCATCAGCCAGCGAAATGGCGACTTCTACAACTCGCTGATTGTGCTGGGGAATCATCATCAGAAACAGCAGGAGAACGCCGACTATAGCGCAGCTGGCAACAACCAGTTCCGCAAACATCACCTGCTGCCCATAGGCGAGTTTGTGCCCATGGAGTCGCTGCTGCGGCCGCTGGCGCCCTTTTTCAACCTGCCCATGTCCTCGTTTGCCAGAGGCAGTTATCAGCAAAACAACCTGACGGCGCTGGGTCATACCCTGGCACCGGCTATCTGTTATGAAATCGCTTTCCCCGAGCAACTCAGGGCCAACGTCGCCGAGGATACCCAGGTGTTGCTAACCGTCTCCAACGATGCCTGGTTCGGTGAGTCTAATGGCCCACTGCAACACATGGAGATAGCCCAGATGCGCTCGGCCGAGTTGGGCCGGCCTCTGCTGCGGGCCACCAACAATGGCGTCACCGCCGTGGTGGATGAATTTGGCAATATCAGTGCCAAACTACCGCAGTTCGTCGAGGGCGTACTCACGGCTGAAGTGCCGCTGGTCGAGGGCCGGACCCTGTTCAGCCGGGTCGGTCAATGGCCGGTACTCGGGCTGAGTGGCTTGCTGCTGCTTTTGGGGCTGTTGTATTACCCCAAACGGCGAAAGAGCGATAAAAGCTAAGAGCAACCAATTGATTTTTATCTAATTGACAAAAAATTAATGAACACATAAGTAATTCTTAAGACTGCTTTTCTAGGCTCTGGATACTGGTTAACAGATCCGGAGTATCTCTATGGTCAAGCAGTTTCCCCTGTCTGCCCTGGAAAAGGACGTCCCAAGCTCTGCCAACCCACCTCATTCGCTTCCCGAGTGTCGCCTGTTCCATGAACAGGCAGAGGGCCGCACTGAGGTCGAAGACTATATCGCCGCCAAGTACTTTCAGGTGCATGGTGCCAAGCTCAAGGAATTTTTGCCTTTCTTACTGCAGCTGAGCATGAAGGGGCAGCCTCAGGGTGCCTTCGGCCTCAGAGCCGGTTGTTACTACCCCTTGTTTCTGGAGCAATATCTCAAGGATCCCATAGAGCAGCAAGTGGCGCTGCTGACCAAACGCCCGGTGGACAGGGCTTCCTTGGTAGAGGTGGGCAATCTGGCACTCACCAACAAGAGTTCAGGGCCACTGCTGCTGGTACTGCTTGCAGCTACTCTGGCCAGAGCCGGTTTTGAGTATATGGTCTTTACCGTCACAGAGCAGGTGGAGGCGCTGATGAGACTACTGGGCTTTTCGCCCATGCTGCTCTGTAGCGCCGATCCAAAGCGACTGGAAGGTGACAGCGCCATCTGGGGCAATTACTACCGCAACAACCCCAGAGTCATGATTGGCGATCTGCGCCTCGCCCAAGAGGTGATAGACACCAGCCCCCGCTTGAGACGACTGGCACAAAGGCACGAATTGGATATCAGCACCATGGCGGCCGAATTGGCTTATGCAAGAACCCGGGAGCCAAACCTATGACTCCATCGCCTCAGTTAAACCAAGTCAATACCTCTGAGTCAGGCGCCGGAACAAACCTTGATTGGGATGTTCTAGGCAAACTCAACGGCGAAGATCAGGCCATTGCCGTTAGCGATGCTGAGCGGCAACTCAGCTACCTTGAACTGAAAACAGAAATCCGCCGCTATAGTGATTTCCTTAAACGCCTGAATATCCGCAGCCTGGCACTGCATGCCGGCAACAGTGTGCAGTGGGCGATACTGGATCTTGCCTGCCAGCAGGCGGGAGTTCTTTGCCTGCCCTTGCCGCTATTTTTCTCCCAAGAGCAGTTGGCAAACTGCCTTGAACAAACCTCGATTGAGCTGGTGCTGAGCAAAAGCCCACAAATTCAGCCTTGTTTGCCAAAGGGCTTCGCGCCTTACCAAGGACTCAGTGAACTGGGCTGCAATCTATACGGCTGGCATTTATACGGCAGGCAGTTATACGACGAGCAGCTATCTGACGGACAACTCTGCGACGGGCATCCGGGTCAACAGAGCACTTGCGCCGAGAAAACGGCGGCTTTTCCAAAAGTCCCACAGGGCACAGCCAAAATTACCTTTACCTCAGGCTCTACCGGTAACCCCAAGGGGGTGTGTCTCAGCAGCGAGCATCAATGGCGGGTGGCCGAATCGCTTGCCACAGTCACGGCCCTGCCCAGCCCCAGGCATCTTTGTCTGTTGCCCTTGAGCACCTTGCTGGAAAACATCGCCGGTATCTACAGCCCCTTGCTGTGCGGCGGCACTGTGCTGCTGCCCTCGGATAAAGCACGCGGCATGCACGGCAGCTCGAGACTCGACAGCCGGGCGCTGCTGCAGACCATAAGCCAAGCGCAGCCGAGCAGCATGATCCTCATTCCTCAGTTGCTGACACTGCTGGTCGGTGCCTGTGAACAAGGTTGGCAAGCGCCGGACTCACTGCGCTTTGTCGCCGTCGGTGGCGGCAAGGTGGCCCCCGAGTTGCTGCTGCGGGCCAGGGAGCTTGGATTGCCGGTTTATGAGGGTTACGGCCTGTCGGAATGTGGCTCTGTCGTGGCGCTCAACACCCCGGATAAAGACACTCCTGGCTTTGCCGGCACTGTGTTGCCTCACTGCAAAGTCACCATTCGCGGCGGCGAAATCCATGTCGGCGGCGCCAGTCACCTAGGGTATCTCGGCCAACCCGAGACTTGGGGCCAGGGAGAAATCGCCACCGGCGACCTTGGCCAACTCGATAAAGGTGTGCTCGCCATTAACGGGCGCCGCAAGCATCTGCTTATCAGCTCCTTTGGCCGCAATATCAGCCCTGAGTGGGTGGAGTCGGCGCTGATGGCCAAACCGCTGCTGAGTCAGTGTATGGTCTTTGGCGACGCCAAACCCTGGCTCAGCGCGCTACTGTGCGCTCCGCTCCAAGTCAGCAATGAGAAGCTCCAGGCCTGGCTGGATGCGGTCAATGCCACACTGCCCGACTACGCCAGGATCAAACGCTGGATAAGACTGAATGAAACCGAGCTCAAGCCTCACACCACCGCCAATGGCAGGGTCAAGCGCGCCTCACTGCTGAGCGCCCTGGCCGCTCAAATAGAACAGCTCTATCTATCTGAAACCCCATATCTTGAGGGAGCCCTATAATGAATTTCTACAACCAATTACAACAAGCAACCCAGAGCGGACGCGAGTATCTGCTGGCCAGTCCCATCATAGGCAAATGCCTGCAAGGAGAGATAAGCCTGGAGGAATATGTCGCCTTCCTGCACCAGGCTTATCACCATGTGAAGCACACTTCGCCGCTGCTCATGGCCACAGGCGCCAGACTGCCGGAAAGCAAGGAATGGCTCAGGGTGGCGGTAGCCGAGTATATCGAAGAGGAGCAAGGCCACCAGGAGTGGATCCTCAATGACATAGCCGCCTGCGGTTTTGACAAGGAAAAGGCCAGACGCAGCACGCCGCTGTTTGCCACCGAGGTCATGGTGGCTTACGCCTACGACATGGTGAATCGGGTAAGTCCGCTGGGCTTTTTCGGCATGGTCAATGTACTGGAAGGCACCAGCATTAATCTGGCGCTGCTGGCAGCCGAGAAAGTGCAATCGCGCCTGGGGCTGCCGGATTCAGCCTTCAGTTATCTCAAGTCTCACGGCGAGCTGGACAAGCAACATATCCATTTCTTTGAGGGGCTGATGAACCGGATTGAGGATCGCGATGAACAGGCCTTGATCATTCACGCCGCCAACAACTTCTACCGCCTCTACGGCAACATCTTCCGCGAGTTGGCGCCGGCCCAGGCCTTGGCGCTGGCCTCCTGAAAACGGTGACCAATATGGAACTCAAACATCTGAATGTCATCATCACAGGCGCCAGTGGCGGCATCGGCAGCGCCATCGCCAGGGCGCTGGCCGCCAAAGGCGCCAGACTGCTGCTCTGCGGCCGGGATCAAGCCAAGCTCGATGCCCTGAAACAGAGCCTTGCCGGGGAGCATCACACCTTAAGTGCCGATCTGACCAGCAGTGGCGGTCAGTGTCAGCTGCGCCAAGCCGCCGGAGTGTTCAGCCCCAAGGTGTTAATCAACTGCCTCGGGGTCAATCAACTCAGCATGTTGGAAGCCAGCGACACCTGTGATACCCGCGCCATGATGGCGGTGAACCTGGAGGCGCCCATCAACTGTTGCCGCACCCTGCTGCCCTTGCTCAAACGCCAGTCCGAGGCCGCCATCATCAATGTTGGCTCCATTCTCGGCAGCATAGGCTACCCGGGTTCCAGTCTTTACTGCGCCAGCAAGTTTGGCCTCAGAGGCTTTACCGAAGCACTGGAGCGGGAGTTGGCCGACAGCAAGATTAAGGTGCTCTATTTCGCCCCCAGAGCCACGGATACCGAACTCAACACAGAATCGATGCGCCGGCTCAATTCGGCGCTCGGCAACCGTCAGGACAGCCCTGAATGGGTGGCCGACATCCTCTGCCGGGATCTGGCCGATAATCGCCGGGGCCGCCGTTTTATCGGTTGGCCGGAAAAGCTGTTTGTGCGGATAAACGCCCTGCTGCCCGGCCTGGTTAACAATGATACCCGCAAGAAACTGCCACTTATCCGCCAGTTTTGCCAAAGGGCCATGCCAATACAAGACACGGCCAACCCCATCACCGAAGGAGAGAAACATGAAGCCATTTAAACTCTTGTGCCTGAGCGCAGCGCTGCTGGTGAGTCCTTCGCTCTGGGCCGATGATGCCAGCGATCTGGCCGTTAAACAGTTGCAACACGACTGGGCCATCAACAACTATCAACTCAGCGGCGACGAGCAGGAAAAAGCCTTTGTCAAACTGCTGAAGCTGGCGGATGAGTCGGTGCAGTCCCACCCTCAAAGTACGGGCGTGCGCATCTGGCACGGGATTATCAACTCTACCTATGCCGGGGTCAGCGGCGGCCTCGGTGCCCTCAAATATGCCAAGCGGGCTCGCAGTGACTTTGAGCAGGCGCTTAAGCAAGATCCCACCGCACTCAAGGGCTCGGCCTATACCAGTCTCGGGGTGCTTTACTACAAGGTGCCCGGCTGGCCGCTGGGCTTTGGGGACGATGACAAGGCCGAGGAGTTGTTGAAGCAGGCGTTGGAACTCAACCCCGATGGCATAGACAGCAACTACTTCTACGGCGACTTCCTGCTGGAAGAGGACAGGTATGACGAAGCCCTGCCTTTCCTGCAAAAGGCGCTCGAAGCCGCCCCAAGGCCAGGGCGCGAGCTGGCAGATGCGGGTCGCAAGCAGGAAATCAAGGCAGCACTTGCCAAAATCGCCGCCTATCGCGATAACAGTTGATCACAACCTGTGTTGAGAAGCGGCACATCTGCAGCCAAAGCCTGCCAGTCTCAAACGGTATAAACAGCATAGAAAACGCAGGCCGGAGCCTGCGTTTTTATGTCTGTGGGTTTGAGGGTTTTCCCTTGAGCTCCAAGCCATTGAAAGCCTGAATATCTATGATTCAGGGCGCCAGCGCTTCACGGGTAAATTCCGAGTGGTCACACTCGGGGCAATCGGGAATGATGCCTGGGAACTCGAAGTCCATCTCATGACCGCAGTTACTGCAGACCATTTTGCCCTGACTGACGATATCGCCGCTCTGATAATAACCATGGTGTTTAAACTCATGGGCCAGTTCGTGCCACTCCACCTGGCTACGGTCACTGATTTCGCCCAGCCAATGCCAGAGGGTATTTTCCAGTGTCAGCATAGTGGGGCTGTAACTGATGTCATCTTCCGTTTGGCTCTGGATATAACTGGCGATATCCCGCTTGAGGAACTCCTCGACCAGAGACAGCTCGGCCTCACCGGCCTGCTGCTTGATGGCCAAATACTCTTTCCCTTCCTTGATAGAGTTAAATAAGCTCTTAACTGTCAATGAGTTATCTTGGTTATACTGTTGTTTGACTCTGTCAATCAAGGCCTGATACAGCGCCAGTAACTCCGTACTTCTCTCACTCATGGCCAATACTCCTTTAAGACGAACCTTTCTTAATGACTCACTTCTGGTTTATTCTATGCAGATCTAAACGGCGCAGTATAGCGCGCATGTCAAAATAATGGGCGGCATTGCCGAAAAACCTGATGCAAGAGCAATATAATCCCTCAGAAATCGAAGCCAAAGTGCAAACGCACTGGGCAGAAAAGAAAACTTTTGAAGTCACCGAAGATCCGAGTAAAGAGAAGTTCTACTGCCTCTCTATGTTCCCCTATCCTTCAGGTCGGCTGCATATGGGACACGTGCGTAACTACACCATAGGTGACGTAGTTTCCCGTTTCCAGCGTCTGCAGGGTAAAAATGTGCTTCAGCCCATCGGCTGGGATGCCTTCGGTCTGCCGGCTGAAAATGCCGCGATCAAGAACGCCACTGCGCCGGCGCCTTGGACCTATGAAAACATAGATTACATGAAGAACCAGCTGAAAATGCTGGGTTTCGGCTACGACTGGAGCCGTGAGATTGCCACCTGTACCCCGGAATACTATCGCTGGGAACAGTGGTTCTTCACCAAACTGTATGAAAAAGGCTTGGTGTACAAGAAAACAGCTTCGGTCAACTGGTGCCCCAATGACCAAACTGTACTGGCCAACGAGCAAGTTATCGATGGTTGCTGCTGGCGCTGCGACACTGTGGTTGAGCAAAAAGAGATCCCTCAGTGGTTTATCAAGATCACTCAGTACGCCGAAGAGCTGCTGAACGATATCGATACCCTCGAAGGTTGGCCTGAGCAGGTCAAGACCATGCAGCGTAACTGGATTGGTCGCTCCGAAGGGGTCGAGATGACCTTCAAGGTGGCCGGTTCCGACGATAGCTTCGACATCTACACCACACGTCCGGATACAGTGATGGGCGTGACCTATGTGGCCATTGCCGCCGCTCACCCGCTGGCCGAGAAAGCCGCCGCCAACAACCCGGCGCTGGCAGCCTTTGTTGAAGAGTGCAAACAGAGCACCGCCTCCGAGGCCGAGTTGGCCACCATGGAGAAAAAAGGTGTCGATACCGGCCTCAAGGCAATCCACCCGCTGACAGGCGAAGAAGTCCCGGTTTGGGCCGCCAACTTTGTCCTGATGAACTATGGTACCGGCGCCGTGATGTCGGTTCCCGGCCACGACCAGCGTGACTATGAGTTTGCCACCAAGTATGGCCTTGCCATCAAGGGCGTGATTAAGCCTGCCGACGGCGAGCTGGATATCTCTGAATCCGCTTACACTGAAAAAGGCATACTGTTCAACTCAGCCGAGTTCGATGGTCTGGACTTTGAAGCCGCCTTCAACGCCATCGCCGACAAGCTGAGTGCCGAAGGCAAAGGCAAGCGCCAGGTTAATTTCCGTCTGCGCGACTGGGGCGTCAGCCGCCAGCGCTACTGGGGCGCACCTATCCCTATGGTGACTCTGGAAGACGGCACTGTGATGCCTACGCCTGAAGAACAACTGCCGGTCATTCTGCCGGAAGACGTGGTCATGGATGGGGTCCAAAGCCCAATCAAGGCCGACAAAGAGTGGGCCAAAACCACAGTCAACGGCCAAAATGCCCTGCGCGAAACCGACACCTTCGACACCTTTATGGAGTCCAGCTGGTACTATGCCCGCTACTGCTCGCCCAAGGCAGATCAGATGCTGGATCCAGCCAAGGCCGACTACTGGCTGCCGGTAGATCAATACATAGGCGGTATCGAACACGCCTGTATGCACCTGTTGTACTTCCGTTTCTTCCACAAACTGTTGCGTGATGCCGGTTTGGTTAACTCCAATGAACCTGCCAAGCGTCTGTTGACTCAAGGCATGGTACTGGCCGATGCCTTCTACTACAGCAACGAGAAAGGTGCCCGCGTTTGGGTATCGCCATTGGAAGTGACCGTGGTTGAGAAAGACGACAAGGGTCGGATCCTCAAGGCCGTGGACAATGAAGGCCATGAGCTGACTTACACCGGCATGAGCAAGATGTCCAAGTCGAAGAACAACGGCATCGATCCGCAAGTGATGGTGGAGAAGTACGGCGCCGATACTGTGCGACTGTTCATGATGTTTGCCTCACCACCGGAGCTGACACTGGAATGGCAGGAATCAGGCGTAGAAGGCGCCCACCGCTTTATCAAGCGTCTGTGGAAACTGGCCCATGACCATATCGCCAAAGGCGCGGCTCCAGCGCTGGATATCGCGGCACTGACAGGCGAGCAGAAAGCACTGCGCCGCGAGCTGCACAAGACCATCGCCAAGGTGACTGACGATATCGGCCGCCGCCAGATGTTCAACACCGCCATTGCCGCCGTTATGGAGCTGATGAACGCGCTGCAGAAGGCTCCGCAGGAAACCGAGCAGGACAGAGCCCTGATGGCCGAAGCCCTGTCTGCCGTGGTGCGTCTCTTGTACCCCATCACCCCACACCTGAGCTTCAACCTGTGGCAGGAGCTGGGCATGGAAGGCGATATCGAGTCAGCCAGCTGGCCCGAAACCGACGAATCTGCACTGGTCGAAGACAGCAAGCTTATCGTGGTGCAGGTCAACGGTAAGCTCAGAGCCAAGATCACTGTGGCGGCCGATGCCGCCAAGGAAGAGGTCGAAGCCCTGGGTCTGGCCGATGAACAGGTGATCAAGCACACCGAAGGCAAGACCATCCGCAAGGTGATCTATGTTCCCGGTAAACTGCTGAACATAGTCGCCAACTGAGAAAAAACAGGACATCCATGCTGAAACTATCTTTAAGCGTGAAGCAGTTGATGTTCGCCCTGCTGGCACTGGTCGTTATGACCAGTGCCGGTTGCGGCTTTCAACTTCAGGGAAGTTATTCCATTCCGCCCGAGCTCAGCAAGCTGAGCCTGGAGAGCAGCGACAAATACAGTGAGCTGAGCCGCCTGGTGCGTGAACGCCTGCGTCTCAACAATGTCGGTATAGAGGAACCCGCCAAGGGTATTCCCCGGCTGGTGCTGCTGAGCGACACTCTGGAGCGCTCAACCTTGTCGCTCTACCCCACAGGCAACGTCGCCGAATATGAACTCATCTACCATGTGCGTTTTGCCGTGTCTCTGCCGGGTAAGGAAGCACAGCCTTTCGATGTGGAAATCCGCCGCGATTATCTCGACGACCCCCGCACCGCCTTGGCCAAGAGCCGGGAGATGGAGTTGCTGGTCAAAGAGATGCGCATTCAGGCCGCCGATAACATAATCCAGACTCTGGCCGCCATCGAGGTGAACTGATGCGGGTCTATCCGGATCAGTTACACCGGCAGTTGTCGCCGCTGAAATCCTGCTATCTGCTGCTGGGCGACGATCCCTATCTGCTGGACAGCAGCAAGCGGCAAATCCTGGCTGCCGCCCGCAGCCAAGGCTTTGAAGAAAGGTTGCAACTGACTCAGGAAGCCAACTTCAACTGGCAGGATCTCGCCAACGAATGGCACGCCATGAGCCTGTTCGCCAGTCGCAGAATCATAGAGCTCAACCTGCCCCAGGCCAAGCCGGGTGCAGATGGCGGAGCCATGCTGCAAAGCCTTATTGCTGAACAAAACCCGGATATAGTGTTGATCATCGACGGCCCCAAGCTTGGCCGCGATCAGCAAAACAGCAAGTGGTTCAAAGCCCTGGACAGTCAAGGTCTTTATGTTCCTTGCGCCACACCCGAAGGGGCCCAGTTCCAGCGCTGGCTCGACGGCCGTATTCAATACTATCGGCTCAATCTCAAAAACGATGCCAGAGCCATGCTGTATGCCCTCTACGAAGGCAATCTGCTGGCGGCCGATCAGGCGATGCAACTGCTGCAACTGCTGGCCGGTGCCCGTCCTGTGGGCAGCGAAGAGCTGAGCCGCTACTTCGAAGATCAATCCCGCTTCAGCGTGTTCCAATTGACCGATGCCCTGCTGGCCAACCAACAGGATAAGGCTCAACATATCCTCGCCCAGCTCAAGGCCGAAGAAACCGCCATGCCCATTATCCATTGGGCGCTGCAAAAGGAGCTGACCTTGCTGTTGACGCTGCAATCGGCCCGCAGTCAGGGCGAGAGCCTCAATGGCCTGTTCGGCAAGCATAGAATTTGGGACAAGCGCAAGCCGCTCTATCAGGGCGCCCTCACCCGGCTGAGCCTGGAAGCCATAGAGTCCATGCTGGCTATCGCCTCCAAGCTGGAGCTGGCACTGAAACAGCAAGGCCAGGAAAACTGGACCGGCCTTTCCCATCTGTGTTTGCTGTTCGATCCCAAGGCGGCACGCCACCTTGGCCATATTGAGTTCGACTGAGGAGACAGGATGCGTATCGGGCTGATGGGCGGTACTTTCGACCCAGTTCACTATGGTCACCTCAAACCCGCAGCCGAAGTCAAAGCCCGGCTAGAGCTGGATAAGCTCTGGTTGCTGCCGAACCATATTCCGCCGCACAAGGCCAAGGCCACCGCCAGCAGCAAGCAGCGCCTGGCCATGCTTAAACTGGCCTGCGGCGAGTTCCCCGATATGGACATTTGCGATATCGAACTCAAGCGCAATGCCCCCTCCTATAGCGTCGCGACGCTGGAAGCGCTGCAGCAAGCTTTCCCAAGCGCCGAATTTCAATTCATCATGGGTACAGATTCCTTGCTGTCGCTGCCGAGCTGGCATCAATGGCAGCGGCTGTTTTCCCTGTGTAACCTGGTGGTTTGCCAGCGCCCGGACTGGCACCTGCCAAAGGACGCCGAAATCCAAACCGAACTGGCCCAAAGAGGCTGCTCGGTCACCCAGGCCTTGGCAGCGAGGGACAAGGGCCAACATCAAAGCGGCAAAATCATCAGCCTTTCGGTCGAGCCGCAGCCCTTCTCCTCCACGGTTATTCGCCGCGCCATCGCCGCCGGTGACATTAATGCCTGCCGCGCCGCCATGCCCAAAGCCGTGCTCGAGTATATAGTTGCAAACCGCCTCTATCTTGGCGGTTAACTGCGGTGGATGGGCGATAAATGCTATGGGACTTGCCCGCCAGCGCTGATATACTACTGCGCTTGATCAAAAACATGAGAGGATCTTCAGCGTGCAAGGCACAGAACTGAAACAATTTGTTGTCGACAAGGTCGATGATCTCAAGGCTCGGGACATGGTCGTGCTGGATGTCAGCAAAAAGTCCAACGTGACCGACTTTATGGTTATCTGCTCAGGCACATCCAAGACCCATGTTCGCGCCATTGCTGAAAATGTGGTTGCCGAAGCCAAGCAAGCCGGCATGCAACCTCAGGGCGTAGAAGGCCGCGACAGCAGCGACTGGGTTCTGGTGGATCTGGGTGATGTGATTCTGCATGTGATGCAGGAGCAAACCCGCGAACATTACCAGTTGGAAAAACTCTGGTCTGACGCCAACGCCTGATGAAACTGCAACTCGTTGCCGTAGGCACCAAAATGCCGGACTGGGTCTGCAAGGGCTTCGCCGAGTACCAGCGCCGCTTCCCCAGGGACATGGCGCTGGAGCTGGTTGAAATTCCTGCCGGCAAGCGGGGCAAGAATGCCGATATCGCCCGTATTCTGCAAAAAGAGGGTGAAGCCATGTTGGCCGCGATTCCCAAGGGCAACCATATCGTCACTCTGGATCTGCCGGGCAGGAACTGGACTACTCCGGAACTCGCCTCTGCCATGGAAAAATGGCAGCTCGATGGCCGGGATGTCAGCCTGCTGATAGGCGGCCCGGAAGGCTTGGCTCCCGCCTGTAAACAAGCCGCCAGCCAAAGCTGGTGTCTGTCGGCCCTCACCCTGCCCCACCCTTTGGTGAGAGTCGTGGTGGCCGAGAGTCTTTACCGGGCCTGGAGCATCAACAATAACCATCCCTACCACAGGGAATAAGGCGCCCAAGAGCCACTTGCATTAGCTGACTTTGCATTAACTGTTTGAGCCGGAGAGAATCCATTGCCGCGTAGAAAGCGAATAACCATGCATGATCACGCCGCCGAGGCGGCACTGTTCAAACGCCGGGCGCTGTTTACCTTTGTCTGCGTGGTCGCTTTGCTCAGCCTGTTGCTCGGCAACCTCTACTATCTGCAGGTGGTGTCTTTCAAAGACTACGAAACCCGCTCCAATGATAACCGTATCCGAGTGGTACCGCTGGCGCCCAGCCGCGGCCTGATCTATGACCGCAACGGCAAGCTGCTGGCAGAGAACCTGCCCTTCTACACCCTGGAGGTGATCCCTGAGAAGGTGAAGAACATGCAGCAGACGCTGGATGAGCTTTCGACCGTTATCGACCTCAGTCAGGATGAGCGCGACAGCTTCACCGAGTCACTGAAATATCACCGCCGCTTCAAGCCGTTGCCGCTCAAGACCCGGCTGACGGAAGACGAGGTGGCCCTGTTCAGTGTTAACCAACACAGGTTCGATGGTTTCTATGTCGATGCCGGTCTTAAACGCCACTATCCCTACAGCAGCCTGCTGACCCATGTGCTGGGCTATGTCGGCAAAATCAACTCCAGGGACAGAGACGCGCTGGAACGCTCCGGCAGTTGGAAAAACTATGCCGCCACCAAAGACATTGGCAAACAGGGGATAGAAAAGTTCTATGAGAGCCTGCTCCACGGCCTGCCCGGGCATCTGGAGGAAGAGGTCAACAATCTGGGACGCAGTGTTCGCACCCTCAAGGTGACCCAGCCCGAGCCTGGACAGGATATCTACCTGACACTGGATCTGCAGCTGCAGCAAAAGGCCACCGAGCTGCTGGATGGCCGCCGCGGCTCAATTGTGGCGATAGACCCAAGAGACGGCGGTATTCTGGCCATGGTCTCCAGCCCCAGCTATGACCCGAACCAGTTTGTGCACGGGATCAGTTCCAAGGCCTACAGCGAGCTGCTCAACAGCCGCTCGCGTCCCCTGATTAACCGCGCAACCCAAGGGCAATATGCCCCGGCCTCCACGGTCAAGCCGCATCTGGCGCTCTTGGGACTGGAAGATCAAACCATTAGCGAGAAGACCCGCATCTGGGATCCGGGCTTTTGGCAGATCCCTGGGGTCGACCGTAAATATCGCGACTGGAAACGCTGGGGCCACGGCTGGGTGGATGTCTATGACTCTATAGTCCACTCCTGCGATACCTTCTACTACGACATGGCCTACAAGGTGGGCATCGACAAGATTTCCGGCTTTATGGATCAGTTCGGCTTCGGTCAGAATACCGGGGTGGATATCTTCGAAGAGTCTGCCGGGGTAATGCCATCGAGGGACTGGAAACGCCTCAAGTACAACCAACCCTGGTACATAGGCGACACCATCTCAGTCGGGATTGGCCAGGGTTACTGGACCACCACGCCGTTGCAGCTGGCCAATGCCACTGCCATTTTGGCCAACCGCGGTAAACGCTTTACTCCGCACCTACTCAAGGCCATCAAGGACAACACAGCCCGCATCGAGACGCCAGTGGATGAAAGGCCGCCTATAGTGCTGAAAAACAAAAACAACTGGGAGATTATCAACGAGGCCATGCGCCGCACCGCGCAGAAGAGTCGCTTCACTGATGCCAGTTATACTGCAGCGATGAAGACAGGTACCGCCCAGGTCTTCAGCGTTGCCGAAGATGAGAAGTATGATGCGGACACCATTGACGAGCATCTGCGCGACAACGCGCTGATCATCGCCTATGCCCCCTACGAAAATCCGAAAATAGTGCTGGCGGTGGTACTGGAAAACGCCGGTTGGGGCGGCGCCAACGCCGGGCCGGTTGCCCGGGCCATGCTGGATGAATATCTGCTACGGGATACCTGGGAGTTGAAACATGAGCCACAGCCGTAAACCCAATATCTGGCAGAAGATGCATATCGATCTGCCGCTGCTGCTCGGCATCCTGGGCCTGATGGGCTTTGGCCTGTTCGTCATCTATTCTGCCAGCGGTGAAGACCTGGCCATGATGGAGCGGCAGCTATTCCGTATGGGGCTATCTCTTGGGCTGATGCTGTTTATCGCCCAGATTAACCCCGAAGTGTTTCGCCGTTGGGCTCTGCCCATTTATATTGCCGGGGTCGCCCTGCTGCTGGGGGTGCATTTCTTCGGTGAGATCAACAAGGGCGCCCAACGCTGGCTCAACCTGGGCTTTATGGAGTTTCAGCCGTCTGAGCTGATGAAACTGGCCTTCCCTATCACCATGGCCTGGTTTATCTCCAAGTTTCCTTTGCCGCCGAAGAAGCGTTATCTGGCCGGTGCCGGGGTGATTTTGCTGATCCCCACTCTGCTTATCGCCAAACAGCCGGATCTCGGCACCTCAATTCTGGTGGCTGCCTCGGGGATTTTTGTACTATTTCTCTCCGGCATGAGCTGGGCCATTGTCGGCGGTTTTATCGCCGCCGTGCTGGCGCTGCTGCCGATTCTGTGGTTCTTTTTGATGCACGACTACCAGCGCAATCGGGTGATGACCTTGCTGGATCCCGAGGCCGATCCGCTCGGTACCGGCTACCACATCATTCAGTCCAAGATTGCCATAGGTTCAGGCGGACTCTGGGGCAAGGGCTGGCTCGATGGTACTCAGTCGCAGCTGGAGTTTTTGCCGGAGCGCCACACCGACTTTATCTTCGCCGTGATCGGCGAGGAGTTTGGCCTCATAGGCAGCCTGCTGCTGCTGGCACTCTATCTCTACGTAATCGGCCGCGGCCTGGTGATCGCCTCCAGGGCTCAAACCAGCTTTGCCCGCTTGCTGGCCGGCTCGCTGACCCTCACCTTCTTCGTTTATGTGTTTGTGAATATCGGCATGGTGTCCGGTATTTTGCCCGTAGTGGGAGTCCCACTGCCGCTGATAAGTTATGGCGGCACCTCTATGCTGACATTGATGGCCGGTTTTGGCATTCTAATGAGTATTCACACCCATAGACGCTTCATCGACAGATAGGAACGCCTTACATGCCGACATTCAAAAAGCTGCTCGCACCTCTGGGCCTGCTGTTGAGTCTCAACCTCAGCGCCTGCGCCACCGCCGAGGTGCCCTCTCCCGAGCAGCTCAAGCAGGATTTTATCAAACAGCAACAGAGCCAGGGCTTTAGCCAGCAAGAAGTCGAAAGCTTCCTCGCCTCGGCCCAGAAAAACCAGGCGGTATTGGATGCCATCTCCAGCCCTTGGGAGGCCAAACCCTGGCATCAGTACTACCCCATTTTTCTGACCGAGAAGCGCCTCGAAGCCGGGCTGAGTTTCTGGCAGCAGCACGAACAGACCATAGCGCGCGCTGCCAAGACCTATGGCGTGGATCCGCAAATCATAGTGGCCATTATCGGTATTGAAACCTTCTACGGCGGTTACATGGGCAAGTACCCGGTGATCGATGCCCTCTATACCCTGGGGTTCTACTACCCGCCACGGGCGACTTTCTTTCGCGGCGAATTTGCCAAGCTGATGACGCTGCTTAAAGAGGAGCAACTCAATAAGGAAACCCTCCTGGGCTCCTACGCCGGCGCCATGGGCTATGGCCAGTTTATTCCTTCAAGCTATCTGGCCTACGCCGTCGACTTTGACGGTGACGGCAAGCGGGATCTGCTGGGCAGTGTCGACGATGCCATAGGCTCAGTAGCCAACTATTTTCACCGTCACGGCTGGAAAGCCGGTGAGCCGGTGGCACTGGAACTGAGCACCACGGCCACACCCAAGGCCAAGGTCTGGAAGGGAGAAAAGCTCAATTACCAAGTGGCCGATATCCTCTCTCCCGAGGTGGCACTGAAGGAAAACCGGGATCTGGATGCCAGCCAAAAAGCGCTGCTTATCGAGCTGGAACAAGCCGATGCCAAAGACTATTGGCTGGGGCTGAACAACTTCTATGTGATCACCCGTTACAATCGCAGCCCGCTGTATGCCATGGCGGTTTATCAATTCAGTGAACAACTCAAAGCCCACCATGACAAGACTTAAACTATTGCTGCCACTGACCGCCTCGATTCTGCTGGCCGCCTGTGCCGGCAACTCGGGCCGTTACGCCATGAAAGATGATAGGCCTCCGGCCGATGCCCCGGATGTCTCCAAGGTGGAAGATGCCCATCCCAGGTTCGAACCCTACAGCAAACAGGGCAATAAGGATTACCAGGTCAGAGGCAAATCCTATCAGGTGATGCCGTCCGGCAAGGGGTACAAGGTTGAGGGGCTGGCATCCTGGTATGGCGCCAAGTTTCACGGCCATCTGACCTCCAACGGTGAAACCTATGACATGTACTCCATGTCGGCGGCGCACAAGACATTGCCACTGCCCAGTTATGTCAGGGTCACCAACCTGGCCAACAACAAGAGCGTGGTGGTCAGGGTCAATGACCGTGGCCCCTTTCACCCCGACAGGGTGATAGATCTGTCCTACGCCGCGGCTTACCGGCTGGACATGCTGAAGACAGGCACCGCCAGGGTGAGGCTGGAAGTCCTGTTTGAGGACAGCGAAGAGAGCCAGACCATGGCCGAGCTTCGCAGCGACAATTTGCACTATGTGCAGGTGATGGCATCCGGCTCGCGCGAGCGTCTGCTTGAGTTGGCTTCAGAGCTTGAAAGCAAGTACCAGGTCAAGAGCCGGATTACCGATGCCAAGCCGGTATACAGGCTGCAACTCGGCCCGGTCAGCCATGAAGGTATTGCCGCCAAATTGCTGGAAAAGCTGAAGCAGGAAGGCTTCCCGAGCAGCTATATGGTGACTGAACCAAAATCATAAGCGTTCAAAATTCCACCATATTTTTAACTAATTAAGGAACCTTAACTGAAATCTCCGGTCGACTAATGTTATACTCGCTGCGAATTTCAGCATATTTTCCGACTCCAACCAGAAGACGTATTCAGGTAATGATGAATTTTGTAAAAAGTCCCGCGAAAGCCTTTCTGTTGTTCGCCTGTGCCTCAGTTTCCGCCGCACAGGCCAACAATGCCCCGATAGTCGTCCCAGATGCACCGGATGTTGCCGCCAAGGCCTATGTCTTGATGGATTACAACTCAGGGCGCTTACTGGCGGAAAATAACGCCTACGAAAGCCTCAACCCTGCCAGCCTGACCAAAATGATGACCAGCTATGTCATAGGTCAGGAGATCAAGGCGGGTAATGTCTCTCCCGATGACGATGTGACCATCAGCAAGAACGCTTGGTCGAAGAACTTCCCCGACTCATCCAAGATGTTTATCGAAGTCGGCAAGACGGTTAAAGTCTCGGATCTGAACCGGGGTATCATTATCCAATCCGGTAACGATGCCTGTGTTGCCATGGCCGAGCACATTGCCGGAACCGAAGGCGCCTTCGTCGATCTGATGAACTCCTGGGCCAAACAGCTGGGCATGCGTGACAGCTACTTTGAAAACTCCCACGGCCTGGATTCGGACAACCACAAATCCACCGCCTATGATATGGCACTGCTGGGCGCGGCCCTCATCCGTGATGTGCCCAACGAGTACGATATCTACAAGGAAAAATCTTTTACCTACAACGGTATCAAGCAGTACAACCGTAACGGCCTCTTGTGGGATAACAGTCTCAATGTCGACGGCATCAAGACAGGCCACACCTCGGGTGCCGGCTATAACCTGGTATCCTCAGCCACCAAAGACGGCATGCGCCTGATTGCCGTGGTCATGGGCACCAAGAGTGAAGCCGCCCGTAAGGCCGAGAGCAAGAAACTGCTCAACTATGGCTTCCGTTTCTTTGAAACCATCACCCCTTACAAGGCCGGTGACAGCTTTGTCACCCAGAAGATCTGGTACGGCGACCGTGACACAGTGGACTTGGGTGTAACCACTGACACTCCTGTCACCATTAACCGGGGTCAGGCTAAAAACCTGCAGGCCAACTTCGAACTGACCAAAGAGCTGACCGCACCGCTGGCCAAGGGTGAAGTCGTCGGCCGGGTATACTTCCAGCTTGATGGTAAAGACATTGCCCAGTTCCCACTGGTGACATTGGAAGAAGTCAACGAAGGCAGCTGGTTCAGTAAGCTGATGGACTACTTCAAGCAGATGTTTGCCGGCTGGTTCAGCTAAGCCAATAAATCGTGAGAGAATGCCGCCTGCGGGCGGCATTCTTGTATCTGCAAGAGACAGTGATATCCGCAGCGCCTCAGGGCATTTATCCTTGCAGCGCAAGAATAAAGCAGAAATGAGCAGGCCTTGATGGATTTTTTTGCTATACTCCGCGCCCGCCCGGGTTATCCCGGCACTTGGCGTTTACTCAGGCCTGAGCTTCCGGCATTTGGGCCGCCGACACCCGAAACAGCTAAGACACACGCCAAGCGGTTGAATACAGGAATATCGAGATGAAGTTTGAATCTTACAGTTTTGCCCCCGAAATACTCCGCGCGCTCAAAGAGTGCGGTTATGAGAGCATGACACCGATTCAGAGACAGGCCATCCCTGCGGTTCGCCGCGGTCAGGACGTGCTGGCCAGCGCCCAGACGGGCACAGGCAAGACAGCCGCCTTTGTGCTGCCTATTTTGCAGCGCCTGCAGGATAACCCGCTCGAACTCAAACCCGGCAATATCCGGGCCCTGATCCTGGCACCGACCCGTGAGTTGGTGTCCCAGGTTGCCGACAATGCCCGCCAATACGGCAAATACCTGCAACTGTCGGTGGCCACTCTGTTTGGCGGCGTCAAGTCGGCATCTCAGGTCAACAAGCTCAAGCAAGGCGCCGACATAGTGGTGGCCACTCCGGGGCGTTTACTGGAACAACTGCTGGCCGGTAACCTGAGTCTGGGCTCGCTGGAAGTGCTGGTGCTGGATGAAGCCGACCGTATGCTGGATATGGGCTTTATCAACGATATCAACAAAATACTTCAGAGCGCCGCCAAGCAACGGCAAAATCTGATGTTCTCGGCCACCTTCTCTGGCGCGGTAAGGCGCCTGGCCGATGAGATAATGAACAAGCCCAAGGTCATCACGGCCGACCGCCAAAACACCACAGCGGTGACCGTCAGCCAGGTGGTCTACCCGGTAGAGCAGCGCCGCAAGCGTGAACTCCTGTCTGAGCTTATCGGGCGCAAGAACTGGCAGCAGGTGCTGGTGTTTACCGCCACCCGTGAAGATGCGGATCATCTGGTCAAGGAACTGAATCTCGACGGTATCGCCAGTGCCGTGGTGCACAGTGAAAAAGCCCAGGGCAGCCGTCGCCGGGCGCTCAGAGAATTCAAGGAAGGCAAGGTACGAGTGTTGGTATCCACCGAAGTGGCCGCCCGCGGCCTGGATATTCCGGATCTCGAGTATGTGGTCAATTACGATCTGCCCTTCCTGGCTGAGGACTATGTGCACCGTATTGGTCGCACCGGCCGCGCCGGCAAGACGGGGGTCGCCATCTCTTTTGTCAGCCGCGAAGAAGAGCGCACTCTGGCCGACATCGAAAAACTGATCGGCCAAAAACTCAAGCGCATCATGATGCCAGGCTATGAAGTGAGTAATCGCGATCTCCTGCTCAAGCAACTGCAAAAGCGCCGCAGCTTCGCCAAGAAAAAGCCGGGCGCCAGCAGCGCATCGGAGCAGGTCGCAGCGGAAAAGAGCATGTCCGGCCGCAGAGTTAAGGTTAAAGTCGGCTCCGGTGGCATCAAGCCCAAGAAGCTCAAGTGAGCCGCCCCGCATGACGGGCTTTAGCTTCGATGTTGAATCATTAAAAAGCCGCGCACTGCGCGGCTTTTGGCTAGTTGGGTTTTAGCTGGTTTTTCTACCGGCTGGAAACACTTGCATTCTCGGCGGCAAAGCTTGCTCCCCTAAGGGACAAGCGCTCACCGCGATTGAGATAGGTGGTGCAAGCCACCCGCAGCAAGGATGCAAAATTGCTGACTCGCCCTTCCTTGCAGCAGGCCTCTTGATAGATACGGCTGAGGCACTCACCGAGACTCAACCCCGCCTCGGCAGCGATATCCTCCAGCAACTGCCAAAAAATCGCTTCCAGGCGAATACTGGTGACGACGCCTAATACCGTTCCACATAGGCGTTGGCTCGCTCAGCGAGAATGAAAAGGTGCGGAGACAAGCGGGACAATGGAAGATTTATCGGGATAAGTCGACTTTGTTCTGCGATGTATACGTACCTTTTCAACTCGCCCCTTTGGGAGCTTGTCAGCCACCCGATTACTGCGCCAACTTGTCTCGCCATAGCACCACTATGCCATCGACAATCCGACTTGTACTCAGTTGGCTGACACAGCTCTGAGCAGATTAAATGCCTATAAGGAACGGTATATACGCACCGAGCGGGTTTTCAACTCAAACAAGGCGGGAGCCGCCCCGGAATAGATTTCACACATAGCATCTCCGGCCAAGTGAAAGACCCGTTTAGATGACCTTTTCCGTCAGAGCGGACAAGGCCCTGGGCAGTGGAATTCAGAGCAAGGCATGGAACTGCGCCAACCACTGAGGATGGGCAGGCCAAGCCGGCGCTGTAACCAACTTGCCGTCAGTAATCGCTTCTGTCACCTCGATATCGGCATATTCACCACCGGCTTGGCGCACTTCGGGGGCACAGGCAGGATAAGCCGACACCTTCTTGCCCTGCACCACTCCGGCGGCGGTCAGCAGTTGCGCCCCATGACAGACTGCGGCAATCGGCTTATCCGCCTTGGCAAAGGCTCGAACCAGCTCAAGCACTTCATCATAGAGACGCAGATACTCGGGTGCTCGGCCGCCGGGGATCAACAGCGCATCAAAATCATCGGCACTTATCTGTTCAAAGTCACCGTTGAGGACGAAGTTGTGCCCAGGTTTTTCACTGTAGGTTTGATCGCCTTCAAAATCATGAATAGCCGTCCTGACAGTATCACCGGCCTCTTTTTCAGGGCACACAGCAGTAACCTTGTGGCCCACCATCTGCAGCGCCTGAAACGGCACCATGATTTCATAGTCTTCCACATAATCACCGGCAAGGATCAATACGTTAGCCATTGTCTTCTCCTGTTATTCCATCGACTCACCATCAGACTCATCTTAACCAAGCCCATAGAGGCAGAGGTAACAACCGGCTACTACCTCACTCTGTTCATTAAACAACCCGGTTGCCCGGCAGACAAGAGATATCCTTGAGATTAAAAGCATTACGGTAAAATCGCTGTTAAGTGACTTACGCCTTACAAATAATGAGTTTTAGGGTTTTCTTTGTCTGCCTGATATAGAAAACTGCAGCTTAGGGTATACTCAGCGCCCCATCCATATCTCTTATACGCGGAAAAACAATGACAGAACAAAGCTACAATAAGGCCTTGCTGGCATTAACCCAGGCCGGCCTCGTTGCTTTGGCGGAACGTAACCATGCCGCCGGCAGCATCAAAACCCCGGCAGCGGAAAGTCATTTCCTCTGCAACTGGATGGTGCAATCACTAAAAGAGAAACGTTTCTCAAAGTTGCTGGCAGAAGATCTCACTCGCTGGATAAGAGAGGGTCGAAGCCTGGGGGCCGGTGCCAAGTTACCCGAGGTGCTTCAACGTATCCAGGCGCAGTATCTGCCTGCCATTAATAATGCCGCAGTGGGGCAATCGCTCCAGAACCTGATTGCCGAGCTCCAGGCCGAAGGCTGGCTCGTCATCCTCGACTGTGAAGTGAGCGGTAAACTCAAATTAGACAGCCAGGGGCAAAACAGCTTGGTGATCTCCGCCGAGCAGTATCAGCAGCATCTGCTCGATGGCAAATTGATCAAACCCATCACCCTTTACATCCGCGCCGACGAGCAGTTGATTGCCCAGTTTGCTGTCAAACATGCGCTTCTATTCAGCCAGGGGGATAAGAAAGCCAGTTGCATCAAGCACCATAAGGCTTATCGACTCTATCCTGATAACCAACAGCCCGCATTGGCATTGCTCAAGGCTTAACTTTCCGCATCGGAAATGACCTTGGAAATGGCACTGGCGAACACTATCACCGCCTGAGCCATTTCCCGGTTTATCAGAACCTTGCCCAAGTTCACTGAATCCACCTTGTGTTCAATCATGGAGTTGTTAGCCAACAGAATGAGGGTTGCGGCTTTCGGCCGCGGCAACAGCGGCTATCACACAGCTAAGGCGTTGTTGCCCAAATCAGAGGAACCTTTTTGACTCTCCTTGATCTGAGCTTGCATAGTAAGTTGTCGGTCAATTTTATGGGTAAGTCAAAGCGCAATATCACCAATTGGAAGCAATATAATCAGGCATTAGTCAACCGTGGCTCCGTCACCTTCTGGTTAGACGAGGCGGCGATTAATGCTTGGCATTGCACGCAGCATCATGGCGGTCGTGGCCGTGGTTTTCAATTCAGCGACACCGCCATCGAAACCGCCTTGATGCTCAAAGGGATTTTTAAGCTGTCATTGCGTGCGACCGAAGGGTTCATCAACTCCCTGTTTCAGCTGATGAAAATACCGCTAATTGCCCCAGACTACAGCTGTATCAGTAAACGCGCCAAGACGGTGAACGTCAAGTACCGCAATCCCTCTAGAGGTACTGTGGCGCATGTTGTCGTCGATGCCACAGGCCTCAAAGTATATGGCGAAGGTGAATGGAAAATGCGTAAACACGGCAAAGAAAAACGTCGGATTTGGCGCAAGCTTCATTTGGCAATCGATGCCGCTACACACGAAATCATAGGTGCTCAAGTAAGCCTCGAAACTGTGGCAGATAATGAGGTACTGCCAGCGTTGCTGAATCCTCTCAGACGCAAGTTTAGACAAGTCTCCGCTGATGGCGCTTATGATACCAAAGCTTGTCACAAACTATTGCAACAGAAGCACGCGAAGCCGACGATTCCACCTCGCTCAAATGCCGGATACTGGGAACCAGGGCATCCTCGAAATGAAGCTGTGGATGCACTCAAGGTAGGAGAATTGAAGCGATGGAAGTTGATGAATAACTACCATCAGCGTTCCTTGTCCGAGACCGCCATGTATCGCTACAAACAACTTATCAGTGCCAAATTAAGCCTGCGTGATTATAACGGACAGGTGGGTGAAGCATTGGCTGGGGTTAAGGCATTAAACAAAGTCATAAGACTTGGGATGCCTGTTCGCCAGACAATCTCATAAAACAGCGGAAAGCCTTGGGGCCGTTGCATTTCAGCTAATGATTTGATCAACAACGCCCACAGCTAATAATGGGGGTCTTTGTTGTTTTTTTGTTGTTTTTAGTCAAAGCTGTGCGAAACATCAAAAATATGTGGCTGTCTTGTGTTTCTCGTTATAACTTCAGATACGTTTTAATTGTTGTATTGAAGTTTTTAAACCCTGTGATTTCAAACTCCAGTACCCAAGATGACTCAAGTGTCATAGGTAACTTTCCATTTTTCGATTCACCAAATTTGATTTCCGTTATATCAACAGGACTATGAGCAGCAAAGAAATAAACTGACCCATCAATATATCCGTCTTCTGGGTTTACAGGGAAAGTAAATGTTCTACCAGCAAGTTCACTAAGCTTGGCAGGCAGATTAACACCGTCAATACTAATTACAGTTTCTATTTTCTCAGAATAGCCATCTAGACTTAGCTCAAACGGTTCTATTCCTATCTCAAGTGAAACATCTCCATCGATACCAGAAATCGTTGCACTTGTATATTTAAGTTTTTCTATCGGGAAATTTTCCATTCTACCGCCTGAATTATAAAGCAGCCATCACGGGCCGAGGTAATTGGCGCGCGGATTGCGAATACAAGCGCGAGACAAGTGCCGAAGGTCATCTGCATTGCCTTGTTTTGTGTGGCCTCATTTTATGAAAAGTGCCAGTGTAGTTTTTTGGAGAAGGCTACTCCAATCGGTGGTTAAAGAGGCTTCATCTCTTCCTGCACTATGACAAATTAGTGTTTGGAAGTGCTGTAAAATCAACGACGCGGCTTCCTCTTTAGTAATGATCCCAGTCAACACTCCTTTGTAATTCTCTCGATCTACGAGTATTTCTTGTATTTTTATTTGAAACAACTCATCAGATGGAGGTGGAAGCTGCAAGATATCTGCCATTTCAACGCCACACTTGATTAATGCCTCTTCGCTAAAGTGCATAATTGTCCTATTTCGCATCAACGCCCGCCTCAGTCGCCGAAGGTCGGCTTGCAGGCTCTTGTTATAACTTTTGCTTTTATCGCTGCCATACTGCAGGAGGCTAGAAAGCAACCTAACAATAAGGGAATTGTAGTCCCCATGTGATAGCTCAAGTAGCCAAGAATTTGCCAGTCTTGAAGTGAACCCAGCCTCCAATGCAAGCACACCACAAGAATAGATACTGAGGCGATAAATGCGGCGACAATATACTTCCTAATAGGAATCCACCCTGCCAACAAACCAGCAAACACCCCTTTGACAAAAAAACTGGCTAAATCAATTTTCAAGCACCCGTACAGTGTAGATTCACATGGGTGATGCGACCACATATACGTAGAAGCATACACATTCTCACCTAAATAGAATCCAACCCAAGGAGCCACCAATGCTATCGTAATTAATAGATACTTCACGCCAAACCCAATAAGTTATAACGCCGCCAGCACAGGCCGGAGCACGCAGTGCGGAGGTCCAGTCCCGAAGGGGCGATTGTGCATGGCCTCAGGGAAATAAGGACAGGGAAATAAGGACACCCATAATTCTGGAAATAAGGACACCCATAATTCTTGGCAGGTTTCTCTCACCTTGTCTAGGCTTGAATGGAGCCTTTGAAAAGGAAAGGATGCCATGCCGAGGCCAAGATATGCTCAAGTCAGTCTTGAGGACACCCCCTTCTATCACTGCATCTCCCGCTGTGTACGCCGCGCCTTTCTATGTGGCGTTGATGATTATTCCGGCAAGAGTTATGAACATCGTCGTGATTGGGTTGAATCCCGTCTATTGGAACTGGTGGCCGTCTTTTCCATTGACTTGTGTGCTTATGCAGTCATGTCCAATCATCTGCATTTGGTGCTCAGAGTTGACTTGAAAACCGCCACAGAATGGACATTGGAGCAGGTTTTACAGCGTTGGCACCTGCTTTACAGTGGAACCCTGTTATCCCAGCGTTTTCTGCGCGGTGAAACACTTTCTGATATTGAATATCTCACCCTGCAACAAACCGCTGAAGTCTATCGCCAACGTTTGATGGATATCAGTTGGTTTATGCGCGCGCTCAATGAACCTATTGCCAGACAAGCCAATTGGGAAGACGGATGCAGCGGTCGCTTCTGGGAAGGCCGCTTCAAATCCCAGGCACTATTGGATGATGCAGCCGTATTGGCCTGCATGGCTTATGTTGACTTGAACCCTATCCGCGCGGGAATAGCCAAAACCCCGGAAGACTCAGACTATACCAGTATTCAACGGCGGATACAGGCTGCGATGCAGGGTGAAAACACACCAGAACTGTTGCCCTTTGTCGGCAATGAACGGCTGAACATGCCACAAGGACTGCACTTTGATGCCAAGGATTATCTGCAACTGGTCGATGATACCGGACGTATTATCCGCCACAACAAGCGCGGCCACATCACTGCCGCCACAACAACCATTTTGAATCGTTTAAACATCCCCATCGACAACTGGCTCAAGTTGACGACTGATTTTAGCCGTCTATTCAAAGGGCCGGTTGGTACACTGGAGTCACTTACCGACTACTGTACTCACCTACAACGACGACGAAGGCAAGGGGCCGCTAATTGTCAGAAGTTGTTTAGCTGAATCCCCGAGGCTCCAAGATATTTCTCTCCAATCGAACTTTATTCGACCTCCATCGTGTCTGAAATTCGACTTTTGCGCTCATTTCAATAACTGAATGGCCCTCAAAAGGCTTGAAAGATGATTTTCTCCCAGTGAAAACATCAGTGTTTCTGTGATCCAGGCAACTAGAGTCTTCACTCAGCTAATAATGGGTGTCTTTGGTATTCGGTCGTGTTAGAAAGATGGTCGTGATCCTGAATTCGATGCTAAGAGATGGCACTATGTGGGATGCGAATATGGGGAAAAATTAACTATTGACGCCATACTCGTTTGTTAGGCAATAGATTGCAAATTACTCATAAACGTTTCAAAAACTATACGACCTTTTTCTAAACTATCTGCATGGATTTTAAGATACTCACTTTCGTCTAACTCAAGGTCGAGTTCTTTGCGCACAGAAAGCAGTATATGTGGAGTTAAATCATTAACCCGAAAGAACTCTGACATACAACGCTTAGTAAACTTAAAATGCTCTTCATTTTGGACAGCCCAGTTGGCGTCAATTTCGGATGTGACTTGATCTCGATACTTACTTTCATTCTCGAAAGCTCGATTTATGCGTTCCCATGCACCTTCTTCTACAATGCCATCTAGATTCATGTTTTTCATAATCGTTAGACAGCGTTCGATTTCATCGTTGTGTTTTTTCCTGCAAGTTTCTAAGAACTCTATGTGAACCTTTCGGTTCATTAACACACCTCGCTCAAGAAAAAGACTCATAAATGCAGCCCCGACTTCTCCAGTAAAGTTAGTTAAGTTCTTTACCGTTTCCTCCGTGCCAACCAAAGTGATCTTGGTAATCTGAGCAGCATTCTCAGAAAAGGAATCCGCTATTATTTGATTTGGTATATCCAGGTTAGCCATAACAGCCAAAGATCCCTGATATTTAGTCAAAGCCTCTACGCTGTTGAGGTATACTTCTTTCTTAAGAAGCTTTTCTCTCTCAATTGAAGCTAACCTCAGTTGGTGATTACTTCTAACTTCTTCAAGCATCTCTGCATAACCAGATTTTACTTGTTCAACCTCGCTAGTAATTTCACCAATATCTTCTTTGGTCGCTAGATTTTTTGCTTTTTCTGAAAAATAGGAAGGCAAGTATGACTTCAATATAAAAAAGAGAAAACCAGCGCCTATGATTGCTCCGATACCAAAAACTCCAAACATCTGAAACAAGTCTTTTACGTCGCCAATACTCATTTTAACCTCTATTGCCTAACAGCTGTATAGTGCGCATGCACGTTTTAGTCCTCGGAGGAGTGTAAACGCGCATCGCTATCTGTTTGTATTCGCTAGATATAATACCATTTAGTCCTAATATCCCTTGCAGCTAAACGCGCATGCGCGGTTTCCAAACCTATTATCTACCAGCTGTATTTTTTATTAATGTTATTTTCTAAAATGTTACAGAAATAACGCGCAAGCTTAGCTGCAAATTCCCGGCATTTTGTCGAGAAGGTCAATAATACTGTATAAAAAATCAGTTCTGAGGTGCTTGTCATGAGCGCTTCAAGCCCTGCAACTAAGGGCCTTAAAACCAAGCGCCCTAAAACCCAGGCCTTACAAAAAACTTTGAGTAAAGCCATGGCTACCGCACGGGTCCAAACTCTGTTCGTCCCTGCATTCCGCTAAAATCGGAAAAGTGTTGCAGCTTTCGCCTTAAGCTTAATGAAGTAATAAAACTAAGCGGTTGAATTAGTTATACAATAGCCAGCATTGAATGTGAAAACAATTAGCCAAAGGTCAAGTTTTGACAAAGGCAACAAAACCCTGATTTGGTTTGTTTTTGAAGCAGAATTGACTGGGTTTGAAACCTGAAGCTCCACAACTTTACGCCGCTGGAACAGCGGCTATCATAGCTTCCAGCTAAAAGTTCCTAAGTTAGTACTGGCCAAGCTTCCGGCCACAGTGTAGCCCATCACCTGCGGTGCGAATGGGCAGGAGGCCCGAATGCAGTGAAGGACAGGACGTCCGAGAACGGTCCTTTCGCACAGGCGATCCTGTGACTCGCTACGAGTACTTCCCTGGCTCGGAAGGTCACAGTTCCGCCTATGCCTGGAAAATAGGTGTATGTCTGCAGAACTCTGAAATGCTTCCAACTACTCAGTGCTAATAGAATTGTACCAATTCCCTCTCGGTGTCGCCGAAAGCCGTTGGCGCAAATAACGTGGCTGAGGCATGGATGCCGAAGCAGCGACAGTCGAATCAGGGATGAGCGTCTGAAGCGATAGTTATTTGCGCCATTAGGCCGAGGGGCTTTCGACACCGTGTGGGGGCGGCAAGGGAGATCCAAGAGGGGATTGCTGTTGATCCCTTCTTGGTCGGGTGTGGGGCGAAGCTCCACGACCTCAGGCCGCTGGCACAGCGGCTATCATGGCTTTAAGCCAAAACTCACTAATGAACTTGATCCTAGCGGCTAGCTAAGTTGTAACCCATCACCTGCGGTGCGGATGGGCAGGAAGCCCGAATGCCGTGAAGGACAGGACGTCCGAGAGCGGTCCTTTCGCACAGGCAATCCTGTGACTCGGCGAGAGTTGCACAGCAACATGCTTTCGAGCGCGAACCAGGGATGGTGAGCTGGCCGTTAAACAGGGACGTTGTTGTGAATACGTCCATGTAGCCTCGACGAAAACGTCTGACCTACAAGGACGTAGGAAATGCCGAATTTGTCGGGAACAAAATTCGGCCCTGTTTTCGACGGTCACAGTTCCGCCTGTGCCTGGAAATGAGGGGGATGTCTGTGGGTATATAAGCAATTTCAAGCTACCCCATTCCCACAGAATTACACCGATTCCCCTTCAAAGCCGCCATTAGGCGTTATTTGCATATTGGCGTAGCCGAAACTAGTTTGGCGAATTGAAAACGAATTTTCCGAGGCTATACCTGATAAGAACAAGCTATGCCTGATAAGAAAATGCCCTCCGATGGAGGGCATTCATTGATGAGTACAACCTGGCTTAAGCGTTTCTCGGTTGCTCAGGTTTGTCTATATCCAAAGTCACTTCATAGGCCACATTGTTTTGGCTGACAGGCTTTACCGTCTCCACTTTGGGCTCGACACTGGCCTTGGTATCCCGGGCGATTTGCAGCGCTTCATGGGTGAGCATATTGTTGCCGCTCAGCAGATCATTCAGCCCGCCCTTTTCGGCATCTACCAGCCCCAACTCTCTGAGCATGGCATCGACCACAGGTGCGTTGGCGCGGTAGTTGAGCGCTGCACTGGTCACTTGCTCGGCAATGCCGCCCTTGACACCGGCGCCATCGGAAGCTGCCCCAAATTGACCGGTTACACCGCTGCCATAGCCTTGAAGGATCTTGATGCCTTCGATGTTTTCCAGCGGTTTAACCGCATTGGCGACGATTTCCGGCAGAACTTTGAGGATAGCCAGTGAGCGCTGCAGGGCAACTTGCTCGTCACGCAACACGTTCTCGGCTTCGTGCAGTGCCTGTTTACCGGCCGCTTCCACCGCATACACCTTCTCATCGGCCTCGGCCTTGAGCATCTTGGCATCGGCACTGGCGCGGGCTTCGGTCAGTATCGCTATGGATCTGTCTTCGGCGGCGCGTTTCTCGGCTTCAGCCTGAACTGTAACCCCAACGGCTTCCCGCTCTGCCTCTTTACGGGCGTCAATAACTTCAATCTCTTTGCGACGATTAGCCTCAGCCACCTGACGCACTGTGATTACCGCTTCCTCTTTTTCAACCTTGAGCTTTTCGGCCTCGGCGGCGCGGGCCCTGGCGGCAGATTCTTCTTCCGACTTGGCGGCAACCGCAATCTGTTTCTCCTGTTCGGAGACTTCGATATCTCGCAGCTGTTGAATTCTGGCCTGCTCAATTTGCTTACGCTTTTCAATCTCGCGGGTTTCTATGTCTTTGGTCTTTTCAATTTCCGCCGACTCGATGGCGCGTTCCTTGGCGATTTCCGCCTCCCGCTCCTCACGCTGCTTTTGCTCTTTCTGCTTGATGATCTCGGCCTTTTGCTCGGCGCGCTTGAACTCCAGCGCCTGCTGCTGGATTAGACGTGCTTCCTCTTCAGCCTTTTCAATATTCAGCGACTCTTTTTCGGCTTCCAGGTTACGCAGCTCAATCTGGATCCGGTTGTCCTGCTGAATATCGTTGGTTTCTTTACGTTTTTCTTCGATGATCTTGGCGAGTCTGGCACGACCTTCGGCGTCAAAGGCGTTGTTCTCATTGAAGAACTCCAGCTCTGTCTGGTCAAAACCTGTCAGAGAAACCGACTCCAGTTCCAGACCGTTTTTCTCGAGATCGTTGGCAACGTTGTTCTGCACCCGCTGTACAAAGTCGGCCCGCTGTTCGTGCATCTCTGTCATGTTCATTTCGGCAGCCACTGCGCGCAGCACGTCAACAAACTTGGACTCCATCAGCTTCTTGAGCTCTTCCACCCTATTGGTGCGACCGCCCAATGTCTGGGCCGCCATGGAGATACCTTCGGCATTGGGAGCCACCCTCAAGTAAAAGTCGGCCTTGACGTCCACCCGCATTCTGTCTTTGGTGATCAGGGCATCTTTTTGGGTCTTGCCCACTTCGATGCGCAGGGTGTTCATATTGACGTGAATAATTTCATGCAGTACCGGCAGGACAATGGCGCCGCCATCTTTGACTACCTTTTCACCACCGAAACCCGTGCGCACAAAGGCCATCTCTTTGGTGGCGCGGCAATAGAGCTTGGCAAAAATAAACCCTATCACCAACAGGCAGAGCACTACTGCGCCTGCGGTAAACAGCAACATACTGGTGCCGCTGGTATTTAAACCCGGGATGGTTTCCATTCCTGTTGTTTCCTTCTTTGGTTAGATTATTGTTCAAAACGGGTGGCAGACCACACGCGGCCGCTGCGTCTGAGCAGCACCACTTGCACCCCTGCCGGGAATTCGGTGTCTTCGTCTTCGGGCTCGACCAGGACATAGTGTTTCTGACGGTACTGATCCTGAACCACAGCCTCGCTGGGATTTCCCTTGATGGCACAGCCGAGTGTCACAGTGCCGACGCTGCCGCTGAGATCTTCGATTGAGACGGCACTGGATTCATTTTTGGGAAGAATTCGAGCCAACTGCCTACCGACGAAATGGCAGGCAACCGCCGCCAACGGCAAGGCCAGCAGCAAAGAAAACACTTGTGGCAACAGGGCCGAGGTCAGCAGCCAGGAAAAATAGTTAAGCAGGTAGCCCGTAATACTGAAACATCCCAGCGCCAGCACAAACCAGATAAGCACAGGCAGCCTATCCAGGCAGAGCCAACCGGCCAGCGCTGTCAGTCCGCCCTGAGGCAGGTCAGTATCAAGATCGGCATCGGGAAGCCAGTCATCCATGGCGGCCATCAGGCTGATACCCGCGATTAATGTGAGTCCCTCTATCACTCCAAGCAGTGCCACTATTGCCAAGGCTACAGCATAGGGCAGATTGGACTGGGCCAGAAAAAAGTCCAGCACAGGATTCCTCCTTGTGGGCGACGACCGCTCCCGGTCGCCAACATTCCATATATGCCTGTTAAATTCAGGTAATTCCTGAGTTTACCTCCAGGCAAGCTTGGACTCCAATAGCTTTTATCTGCATTTGACGTCAGAAATCGGAAGCAGTTCACACTAAGGAAGGTGCGAACAAGTCCCATGTGTGCTCTGCGTCGGCTTACGGGCCTGGATGCAAGGCGTGGTTCGCCGCAAATGGCCCTAGTCCTTTGCAAGAAGCACAACACAGCAGGCAGGCCTGTAATCGGGGCTTTCACAGCAACCGGCTCTCTGCGTTATCCGACTTCGACAGGCCCCGGCATGCCTTCAGTCGGATGCCTTGAACGGCCAATTGCTGTGCAAGCCACTCTCTACAAAAGAGAAGGCCACGAGGACTTATTCGCACCTTCCCTAAGGCTCAGGTTATACCTCAATCCAGAAGGCTTTATGCTGCCATCGCAACGCTTAAGGCTTAACCAGGCTCAGTTAACCTTAAGTCGCAAACTGCTGGCTTAATATCGGCAACAGGGAATACCCCAATTAGTGCCACACCTTTATTTTTTGTTACAAAACATTATCTTAATAAATCTATGCATGAGTAAAGCCTGCTGAAAACTGCTTGAGTATCGTCCCTTGGCTTGGTTAGCATAGGGGCAGTTATTCTTTGATGAATGCCAGACATTCCAGAGCACACCATGACAGCCAAAACCGAATATCAGCAACTTTGCCAGCACTTTCGTACCATCAGCCACTTTGAGCATTTCAGTGCCCTGGGGAACTGGGATCAAGCCACCATGATGCCCATGGGCGGCAGCGAGGCCCGCTCCGAGGCGATGGCCGAGTTGGCATTACACATTCACAGTTTAAAAACCTCGCCCCGGCTTGCCGAATGGCTGGGTGGCGCCGAAGCCAAGGCCGCTGAACTCAGTATCGAACAGAGGGCCAATCTCAGGGAGATGCGCTGGCACTACACCCAAGCCATCGCCGTGCCGGGGGACTTGGTGCTGGCCAAGACGCTGGCGGGTTATCGCTGTGAGAACCAATGGCGCGAACAGCGGCATAACAACGATTGGCAAGGGTTTCGCCCCAATCTCGAGGCGGTAATCGCCTTGGTGCGAGAAGAAGCCCAGGCTCGCTCGGCGCACACAGGCAAGGCAGGTTACGATGCCCTGCTGGACAGATTTGAACCCGGCATGACCTGTAAACGGCTGGAGACCACTCTCGGAGCGGTGCGGGACTGGTTGCCCGAGCTTATCCAAAAAGTGAAGCACAAACAGCTGCACCAGAGTTACAAGAGCAGCGCCGGCGACTACCCGATAGCAGACCAAAAGCTGCTGGGACGGGAGGTGATGCAATACCTGGGATTTGATTTCAACCAAGGGCGTTTGGATGTCAGCTCGCACCCATTTTGCGGTGGCGTGCCCGGTGATATCCGCCTCACCAGTCGCTACACGGAAGATGACTTTATCGCTGCCCTCACCTCCACTATTCACGAAACGGGTCATGCCCGTTACGAGCAGGCGCTGCCAAAGGATTGGCGAGGACAACCCGCCGGAATGTCTCGCTCCATGGGGATCCACGAGAGTCAAAGCCTGTTTTTTGAGATGCAACTCGGCGGCAGCCGCGCCTTTATCAGCAAGCTCTATCCGAGAATTCGTCGACATCTCGACTGCCCGGTATCGGCCCATGAACTGATCGACAATATCACCCGGGTCAAGCCGGGTCTTATCCGGGTCGATGCCGATGAAGTCACCTATCCGGCGCACATACTGCTGCGATTTGAAGCCGAGCAGGCCTTTATCGACGGCAGCCTGGAAGTGAAAGACCTACCCGATTTCTGGGATCAAAAGATGCAGCAATATCTGGGGCTGAGTACTGCCGGCAATTATAAAGATGGCTGCATGCAGGATATTCACTGGACCTTGGGCGAACTGGGATATTTCCCCAGCTACACCTTGGGGGCCATGTATGCCGCCCAGCTGAGATTTGCCATGGAAGCCGAGTTGGGCCCCATTGAAGCCCTGCTGAGCCAGGATAAGCTGGGGCAGATTTGCGACTGGCTGGATGAAAAAATCTGGTCCAAGGGGTGCCTGCTGGAAACCGATGAACTGATCCGCAGCGCCACAGGGCAGAGTCTGGATCCCGGCTTCCTGCAGCGCCATCTGCAGCAGCGCTATCTGGATTAATTTATCTGCAAAAATGGTATAATGGCGCGTTTCTACGAAGTAACTGCAAAGAGAAAGTGAATTCAGATGTTGATACGCGCCATTAGCCAGGATGACTGGCAAGCCATAGGCGAAATTCAAGCAGAGTGCTACCACGCTCTGGCCCCCGAACCTTTACATGTACTCAAGAGCAAGTGGCAGGCATCACCGCAAACCTGCTATGTCCTTGAAAAGAGTGAACAGGTGGTAGGCTATTGTCTGGCTCATCCCTGGACCGAAGACACCCCTCCGCCACTGTACAAGGCGATTACCACACTGCCCAAGGCCGACACCCTTTATCTGCATGATATTGCCATCAGCAACAGGGCTCAGGGATTCGGCGCCGGACGCAAACTGTTTGATACCCTCAAGCTTCAGGCGGAAAAACTGCGCCTGGGTTCCTTGTCACTGGTGGCAGTACAGGGCGCCTGTGGTTACTGGGAAAAGCTCGGCTTTAACCACAAGCGTATCGAAAAATCGCTGGCCACCTATACAGATGACGCCAGTTATATGGTCTATCCGGTAGCCCGCTGACAGATGCAACCCACACTCATCACCATAGGCTTGTTGTGCCTGAGCAATATCTTTATGACCTTTGCCTGGTACGGCCACCTCAAGTCCCTTTCAGGTAAACCCTGGATCATTGCCGCTTTGGTCAGTTGGGGCATAGCCCTGTTCGAATATCTTTTGCAGGTACCGGCCAACCGTATTGGTTATAGTGTGATGAATGTGGGCCAGCTCAAGATACTTCAGGAAGTCATCACCCTGAGTCTGTTTGTTCCCTTTGCAGTGTTTTACCTAAGGAAGGTGCGAACAAGTCCCATGTGTGCTCTGCGTCGACTTACAGGCCTGGATGCAAGGCGTGGTTCGCAGCAAATGGCCCTAGTCCTTTGCAAGAAGCACAACACAGCAGGCAGGCCTGTAAGCCACGCCCTTTGGGGCTTTCACAGCAACCGGCTCTCTGCGTTATCCGACTTTGACATGCCCCGGCATGCCTTCAGTCAGATGCCTTGAACGCCAATTGCTGTGCAAGCCAGAGTGCCACGAGGACTTATTTGCACCTTCCCTAAAGGAACCACTGAAACTGGACTATCTCTGGGCCGGGTTGTGTATGCTCGGCGCCGTTTATTTTATATTTCGCAGTAAGTTCGCTTGAGCCCACTGCTTTAATGAGGACACAAGATGGCACGTCAGGTCGCCTATGAATACAAGGGGGTCGCGAAAGTGATCAACTTTGCCTATGACAAATACCACGACATGTACGAGGCTGTTGCCGCCGCCGAGGGAATAGATCTCAGCCGTTTTCTGGCGATGGAGCAGCAAGTCGCCATGACAGCCAAAGGCGGTGGCGCCCTGAAGAGCTATCGCACCAGTGAATTCGCCCGTATGGGATTTCGTCATATCCACTTTGTCAAAGAAGAAGAGCAGGGTTAATACCTGCCCAAAAGAGGGTTAAGCCATGATAAATCCAGAGCACGCCAATTTTCCCCGAGCCGGCTTTTTCAA
Organism: Shewanella sp. 38A_GOM-205m; assembly: GCF_000518445.1. Taxonomy (NCBI): domain Bacteria; kingdom Pseudomonadati; phylum Pseudomonadota; class Gammaproteobacteria; order Alteromonadales; family Shewanellaceae; genus Shewanella; species Shewanella sp. 38A_GOM-205m. The sequence continues at coordinate 47,648 of NZ_KI912440.1, forward strand.
GCGCCTCGGTGCCGCCGTTTATGATCTGCTGCTGGCGGTAGCCGTCTACATGTTTGCCGGTGCCATAGGGTTTGGGATCTTTACCGGCTTGACCGCCTCCGGCCTCATTCCCATGGGGAACTATGAACATGTTTCGGATCTGCTCAATGGCAACAGCCTCTATCACGGCCTCTATCAGTTGTGGCTGGCCTGCTGTGTGGCCGGTTTCTACGCCCTGTTCTGGTCCAAGGGCGGCCAGACTCTGGGCATGCGTGCCTGGCGCCTCAAGGTGCAGCATCCCAACGGCCAAAACCTGAGTTTTATTACCGCGCTGGCACGGGTGGTTTGGTCCTTGCTGGGGATAGGCAACCTGTGGATCTTGTTCAGCGGTGACAAACTGGCACTGCAGGACAGTATGACCCGCTCAGAAGTGGTGCTTCTCAGTAAAGAAGCCAACTCACTGCGTAACTGGCACGGAGCCTGAAACACGGATTCTGAGGTAATGGCCTGAAATAAACGGATAGTGGTAGCATTAAAATAGAGCTTTTTAGATACTAATACGCAAACCACAGCAAAAAGCCCTGTCAGTGATAGGGCTTTTTCATAACGTTAATCGGCAAGGGAGGCTTTTAAATTCGCAGCGGCTTTACTCTCAAGCCCTCAATCCTCAGCGGCGGATATAGTAGATAGCCGCGCCGGTAAACAGCACACTCGGCATCATGGCGCCCATCAAGGCCGGCAGCTCATAGACAATGCTCATGGGGCCGAAGATCTCATTACAGATATAGAAGGTAAAGCCGGCTATCACCCCGAGTAATACCCTGGCCCCCATGGTGACGGTTCGCAGCGGCCCGAACACAAAAGAGAGCGCCACCAGCATCATCACAGCCACTGTGATGGGTTGCATCACCTTACGCCACAATGCCAACTCATAGCGACTGGCGTCCTGATTGTTGTTCTTCAGATAATCGAGATAACCGACCAAACCACGGATAGACAGGGCATCGGGTTTAACCGACACCACGCTCAGCTTGTCCGGTGTCAAACTGGAGGGCCATCTGTCTTCCTTGAGGTTATCCAGCACCACTTGCTCATTTTTGAACACAGTGCGGCGAACCTCCAATAAACGCCAATATTCCTTGGTGTAGATAGCCTGCTCGGCGTGCACCACACTGGCCAACTTCTGCTCTGAGTCAAACTCATAGAGGGTAATATTGCCAAGACGGGTCACATCCTCAATCTCGCCGATGTTGACGAACAGGTTTCCGTCTCTGGCCCAAATCCCGCGGTGGGACTTAATCAGGTTGCCGCCGGAGATCTTGTTGGTCTTAAGCTCATAGGCCTTCTGCTCCGCCACCGGCGCGCCCCATTCACCCAGTACCATCACCATCAGCATCAAAGGGACCGCCGTCTTCATCGCCGACAGGGTGATCTGCAGCCGCGACATGCCGGAGGCCTGCATCACTATCAGTTCAGAGTTGGAGGCCAGCATGCCCATACCGATGAGTGCCCCGAGCAACACGGCCATGGGAAAGAACATCTCCACATCTCTTGGGATCAAAAACAGCACATAGACGGCGGCGTCCATCATGGTGTAGCTGCCCCGGCCCACCAGACGCAGCTGATCGACCCATTTGATGATCCCGGAAAGTCCGGTCAAAATCAGCAGACACAGGGCCGAGGTGCTGAGCAGTACTCTGGCAATATACCAATCCAGTATCTTCATGCTGCGGCCCCCCGGCGTTTAAACAAGCCGGTCAGGCGAGTGCCCAAAGGTCTGCCCTTACCTATCAGCAAGATGCCCATCACCAGTGCCGAGGCATGGATCCACCACATCCCCAGCCAGGCCGGGATCACCTCATCCTGCAGCGCCTTGCGCCCGGCGACCATCAAGCCGAAATAACCAAGATAGAGCAATACCGCCGGGAACACCTTGGCAAACTTGCCCTGGCGCACATTGACCCGCGCCAGCGGCACAGCAATCAGCGTCATCAAGGGGATCGCCAGCGGAATGGCCAGTCGCCAGTGGAATTCGGCCACGGCTTCCGGCCCCGGCGTATTGAGCAGTTCCTTGAAAGGCACGGCAGACAACTTACGATCCCTCTCATCCACTTCCTGCTCTTTGAGCTGCATCTGATAACCGCCAAACTCAATCACCTGGTAATCCACCCGGTTCGGGGCTCCCTGATAACGCACGCCATCATCGAGCTTGAGCCGCTGACCACCTGTTGCGTCTTCCACCACCCGGCCACCATGGGCCACTACCAGGTTGGTAACGCCACTTTCGTCTTCCGCATCGGGAAGCTGGGCCACAAAGACTTTTTCCAGTTCGTTGTCTTTACTGATTTTTTCAACAAAGAGCACAGCCCGGCCATTGGCACTGGTTTGAAAACGTCCCTGAACCAGGGCGGCCAGCCCGGCCTCTGACTGAGCCTTTTCCAAAACCGTGTGCTGTTTGTCCTGCGCCCAAGGCGCGACATAAAGCGCCAGATAACCGGTAAACAGGCTGTTGAGCAACGCCAGGATCAGAGTTACCCGGGTGACATACCATTCGCTGATGCCGACCCCGTGAAAGACCACCATCTCGTTTTCTGCATACATGCGGCCATGGGCGAGCAAGATCCCCAGAAACAGACTCAGGGGCAGGATAAGCACCGCCAGTTCGGGCAGATTGAGGCCTATCAGTGTCATCACCAGGGAAGCGGGAAATTCGCCATCGGAGGCATCGGCCAGGATGCGGACAAATTGCTGGCTGATAAAAATAGCTAACAAGACTGAAAGCACCGCTATTTGTGCCTTCAAAACTTCGCGGATCAAGTATCTAAATACAATCACAGGCTGAATCCGGTATCCAAACTTATCTTTTTGCTGGTGTCAGTGTTACTTTCATGTAGACTGTCTACTTTTGATAGTTTTCTGACCATAACAGGCGGCATTTTGGTTGTTTCAGGCGTATGATTCTTGTCAGCCAAACCAGCCCCCTGCTGCAGGAAATTTTCCGCCTTTGGGCGGCACAAGCAGACATTATCCAATAAATAAAAAAGTTTGTCTTTAAAAGAATCTAGGAGAGCTCATGGAGTTTAGCGTAAAGAGCGGCAGCCCCGAAAAACAGCGCTCGGCCTGCATAGTTGTAGGCGTTTACGAACCCCGTCGCCTGTCCGGCATCGCCGAACAACTGGACAAAATCAGTGAAGGTTACATCAGCAACCTATTGCGTCGCGGCGATCTGGAAGGTAAGCCCGGGCAAATGTTGCTCCTGCATCATGTACCCAATGTACTGAGTGAGCGGGTTCTGCTTGTAGGTTGCGGAAAAGAACGAGAACTAGACGAGCGCCAATACAAGCAGATCATCACCAAGACGATCAACACCCTCAATGATACCGGCTCAATGGAAGCCGTTTGCTTCCTGACCGAACTGCACGTTAAAGGCCGCGACACTTATTGGAAAGTGCGCCAGGCCGTGGAAACCACCAGCTCTACCCTCTACAGTTTCGATGGACTCAAGACCCGCAAGGGCGAGACCCGCCGACCGCTGCGCAAACTGGTATTCAACGTCCCTACCCGCCGTGAACTGACGGTCGGCGAGCGTGCCATCGAGCACGGTGTCGGCGTTTCCGCCGGTATGCAGTTGTGCCGCGACGTGGCCAATATGCCACCCAACATCTGTAACCCGGCTTATCTGGCCTCCCAGGCCCGGCAACTGGCCGAAGTGCACGAGAACCTGAAGGTCAGCACTGTCGGTGAAGAGCAGATGGCCAAGCTTGGCATGAACGCCTACCTGGCCGTGGGCCGTGGCAGCGCCAACGAGTCCATCATGACAGTGATGGAATATCAAGGCGCCGTCGACACGACCGCCAAGCCGATAGTGCTTGTAGGTAAGGGCCTGACCTTTGACTCAGGTGGTATCTCGCTCAAGCCGGGCGAAGCCATGGATGAAATGAAATACGACATGGGCGGCGCTGCCGGGGTACTGGGTACCATGAAGGCCATCTGTGAAATGAAGCTGCCTATCAATGTGGTTGGGGTACTGGCCGGCTGTGAAAACATGCCTTCCGGTAATGCCTACCGCCCAGGTGATATTCTCACCACCATGAGCGGCCAAACCGTGGAAGTGCTCAACACAGACGCCGAAGGCCGTCTGGTGCTTTGTGATGTACTCACCTATGTGGAGCGCTTCGACCCTGAACTGGTGGTAGATACCGCCACTCTGACAGGTGCTTGTGTTATCGCGCTGGGTAAACACGCCTCAGGTCTGTTCTCGGCCCATAACCCACTGGCGAGCGAGCTGCTCAATGCCGGTGAGCAGAGCGGTGACCGCGCCTGGCGCCTGCCGATATGGGATGAGTATCAGGAGATGCTGGACAGCCCATTTGCCGATATGACCAACCTGGGCGGACGCCCTGCCGGGTCTATCACGGCGGCCTGTTTCCTGTCGCGCTTTACCAAGAAGTACCACTGGGCTCACTTGGATGTAGCAGGTACAGCCTGGAACAGCGGCGCCAACAAGGGCTCAACCGGTCGTCCGGTTCCTATGCTGGCGCAGTTCCTGCTGAACCGCGCCGGGGTCGAGCAAGGCGAATAAGCGCCTGACTCCCTGCCAATAAAAAGCGAAGCACTGGGCTTCGCTTTTTATTGGCTATTTTATAAAGCCAATCTTCCCTTTGTCCTGCTCCTTCCCCGTCTTTTGATTATCGCCCCCGTCTTTTGATTATCGCCCCCGCCTTTTGATTATCGCCGATAGAGCCGGCGCTTGGGCAAAATGGTATTCATCCACGGCTCAAGCCACAGAGCTAAGCCATAGTAAACCGACCTTTTGAATGGCCGTGGCTCAATACGGCCCCATAAAACTCGGCCTACGACTAAGTTTGCACAGCTGAGTTTGCAAATACAGTTCCAGCCGACATGACTCCGTTTACTTAAACTCTGAACGCTTTAATTCATTTTTTTCATCCAGTTACTTCTTATCGCGTTTCCTTAGTCACTTGGTTCTGCCACTTAGGCCCCAAGCCAAACAAGCGTTGTTCAAATAAACCACTAGACGACTGGTCTAATGGTGATTATACTGGCCGCCATGAACACACAGACACAAAGCACACGCCAACACATACTGGACACGGGTTACCAGCTCGTCGTAACCAAAGGCTTTTCCAATGTTGGCCTGTCACAACTGCTGCAACATGCAGAAGTCCCCAAGGGCTCCTTCTACCACTACTTCAAATCCAAGGAGCAGTTCGGTGAAGCCCTGATAAAGGACTATTTCAACGATTATCAGGATAAGCTGCAGGCACTGCTGGGCCATGAGCGCACTCCGGCGCTACAACGGCTGCAAAGCTACTGGCAACTCTGGCTGGACTGCGACGCCGATGTCTGCGGCGCGCAAAAGTGCTTGGTAGTAAAACTGAGTGCCGAAGTGGCCGATCTCTCTGAGCCGATGCGTATGGCGCTGCTGCAAGGTGCCAAGCGGATCATTGCCACCATTGCCGAATGTATCGAAGCCGGTAACCGGGATGGTTCTGTCAAAGTCAGCAACAGTGACCAGACGGCGCAGCTACTTTACAACCTCTGGCTGGGGGCCAGCCTGATGAGCAAGCTGACTCAGGATAAAAAAGCCCTTAATCTGGCAATGCAAACCACTGACAGCATACTCGCAGGCAGGCTGGACAACAGCGGCCAATAACAGATACTCCCCGCCACACAGGTGGCGGGATTTTTTTAACCAAAAACTAGACGACCGGTCTAATTAAGCAATAAAAGCCAATGGAGCCTATTATGACTGCCAATCAAAACCCACATCAGCGCATTGTGCTGGCCTCTCGCCCGAGCGGCGCTCCCAATGCAGACAACTTCCGTCTGGAAAGCAGCAGCAAGCCGGTGGCAGGCGACGGCCAGGTGTTGCTGCGCACCATCTATCTGTCGCTGGATCCATACATGCGCGGCCGCATGAGTGATGCAGAATCCTATGCCGAGCCGGTAGCCGTGAACGATATCATGGTCGGCGGTACGGTTTGCCAGGTGGAAGAGTCCCGTCATCCGGACTTTGAAGTCGGTGAGTGGGTGCTCGCTTACACTGGCTGGCAAAACTATGCCCTTTCGGACGGTGAAGGGTTGTTGAAACTCGGCAAAGCGCCGGCTGCCCCTTCATACGCCCTCGGAGTCATGGGCATGCCGGGTTTCACCGCCTATATGGGACTGCTGGATATTGGCCAGCCCAAAGCGGGAGAAACCCTGGTGGTTGCCGCCGCTACCGGACCGGTTGGCGCTACTGTAGGCCAGATAGGTAAACTCAAGGGCTGCCGGGTCATAGGTATTGCCGGCGGCGCTGAGAAATGTCGCCACGCCAAAGAAGTACTGGGTTTCGATGAGTGTCTGGATCACAAGGCCGAGGACTTCGCCGAGCAGTTGGCCCGAGTCTGCGACCAGGGAATAGACATCTATTTCGAAAACGTCGGCGGCAAGGTGTTTGATGCCGTATTGCCCCTACTTAACACCAGCGCCAGAGTCCCTGTATGTGGTTTGGTGTCTCAATATAACGCCACTGAGTTGCCGGCCGGCCCAGATCGCCTGTCACTGCTGATGAGCACCATTTTGGTGAAGCGGATCAAGATGCAGGGATTTATCATTTTTGACGACTATGGTCACAGATATGAAGAGTTTGCCAAGGATATGGGTGACTGGCTGTCTCAAGGCAAAATTCAATACAAGGAGCAACTGGTCGAAGGGCTGGAGCAGGCCCCACAAGCCTTTATCGGCCTGCTTGAAGGTAAAAACTTCGGCAAGCTGGTGATCAAGGTTGCCGAGCCGCTGTGATAAAAACTGATGGCTGCACCAAGTTGAGTCCTGCGGCCATTCGGTAACCAGCAAAGCAAGACTTGCGGCCCGCTTAAGCATAAACGCCAAGAGGGCCGCCAATTTTGACGGCTTAATTCAGACTATTCACACCGTCTTTAACAAAGCCTTGGATCAGGCCTCCAGCTTAAGCCTGGTTTCAAAGACAATCCGGGCACGCCCTTTAATTTGAACTTTGTGGACAGTCTCTTTATCGGCAAAGACCCGCACCTGCATATATCCCTTGCGGCCCATCTGTTCGCCCTGAGCGATGGAAAACTCCGAGCCCTGCATGCTGGCAGGCAAGCTGCCGTAGTGAGTCAAATAAGCGCCCAAAGGCCCATTGGCATTACCCGTCACAGGATCCTCTGTTATCCCTATGGCAGGTGCAAACATACGCCCTGCAGCCAGCACGCCCTCTTCTTCAGGCTCCAGTGTAAACAGGTAAAAACCATTGCAACCAATTTCCCGACTCAACGCCACCAGCTTGGACTCATCCAAGGCAACCTGCTCAAGCAGCGCTTTACTCTTGAGTGGTACCATCACTTTGGAGTGGCCAGTAGAAACTATCTGTACCGGCAAATCCGTCACCAGGGCCCCTTCAGGCAAGCCGGTACCCAGCAACAATGACTCAACCTGGGTAGCACTCAAGATGGCGCCAAACTCTACCTTTCGCTGAGTCATCAGCACTGAAATATCGCCCTCTTCCTGTGCTATGGTAACCGGTGGCTTTCCTGCTCCCGTCTTTTGAATCACGGTTCCATCTGTGACACCGCGACTTTTGGCATAAACATAGTGGGCCGACACCGTGGCATGACCACAGATAGGGACCTCTTGAGTGGGAGTAAAAAACCTGACTTCGATATCGTAATCGGCCCCTGGAGTATTAAAAATAAAGGCCGTTTCCGAATTATTTAGCTCTCTGGCGATATTTTGCATCTGCCGCTCATTCAAGACATCGGCATTGAGCACTACACCGGCGGGATTACCGGCAAACAGCTCAGTGGTAAAAGCATCCACTTGAAAGAGTTGTAACTCCATGATTGACTCCGGAACAAAAGCGTCAAACGAGTATCGACACTTTCCCAACCCTTGGCAATATAGGCGTAGCTTGTCACCCGATAGCTCAAGGGCCTTATCGGGATGGCGCTGACCATTTCAACCTTTGGCCAAAAGGTGTAAAATCCTCCTCTTATGTCAAATGGCTACCAGTGTTCTGTGCAGGGGTGAGATGCAGGCGATGAGCAAGGCAACTTTTTATCTGCTGCCGAATGCAGCACAGCAACCAAGCGCCGAGCAGTTGCAACTGCTTGCCTGTCAGTTGGCCGGGCAGCATTATGCAAACGGTGAATGGCTCTATATTCACTGTGAGGATCAGGCTCAGGCCCATGGGATTGACGAGCTGCTGTGGCAGTTTGAGCCCAGTGCTTTTGTGCCCCACAACCTCAAAGGGGAAGGCCCTGCCGCCGGTGCACCGGTTGAAATCGGCTTCGACAGGCTGGGGCCCAATCAACGCCGCCCGATACTGATCAATCTGGCCAATGAAGTCCCGGCGTTTGCGGTAAACTTTGGCAGGATCATAGATTTTGTTGCCGGTGATGAGCAACACAAGGCCCTGGCCAGGGACAGATACCGCCAGTATCGTAATCTGGGAGTCACGCTCAGCACCCAGGATTTGGCAACACAACCACTTAATTTTGTTTGAGAAACGACAGTTCCCATGGAAAAAACATATAATCCGCAGTCTATTGAACAAGCGCTCTACCGTGTATGGGAAGAGAAAGGTTACTTCAAGCCCCACGGTGACGAGTCCCAGGGCAACTATTGCATCATGATCCCGCCGCCGAATGTCACCGGCAGCCTGCATATGGGACACGCCTTCCAGGATACCATTATGGACACCCTGATCCGTTACCAACGGATGAAAGGCAAGAACACCCTCTGGCAAGTGGGTACCGACCATGCCGGTATCGCCACCCAGATGTTGGTGGAGCGCAAAGTCGCCGCCGAAGAAGGCAAGAGCCGCCACGACCTGGGCCGTGAAGCCTTTATGGACAAAGTATGGGAATGGAAGAACCAGTCCGGTGGCACCATTACCCGCCAGATGCGTCGCCTGGGCGCCTCGGTAGACTGGGACCGCGAGCGTTTCACCATGGACGAAGGCCTGTCGGAAGCCGTACAGGAAGTGTTTGTTCGCCTCTATGAAGATGACCTCATCTATCGCGGTAAGCGCCTGGTTAACTGGGATCCCAAGCTGCACACAGCAATTTCCGATCTGGAAGTGGAAAACAAGGAAAAGCAGGGCCACATGTGGCATTTCCGCTATCCACTCGCCGATGGTGCCCTGACCGCCGACGGTAAAGACTATCTGATTGTCGCCACCACACGTCCGGAAACCATGCTGGGTGACAGCGCCGTTGCCGTGCACCCTGACGATGAACGTTATCAATCCCTGATAGGCAAAGAGATCATTCTGCCAATCGTTAACCGCCGTATTCCTGTGGTGGCCGATGACTATGTGGATATGGAGTTCGGTACCGGCTGCGTGAAGATCACCCCGGCCCACGACTTCAACGACTATGAAGTCGGCAAGCGTCACAATCTGCCTATGTTCAACATACTCACCCAGGATGCCGCCATCCGCAGCGTGGCCGAAGTGGTGAATGTCGATGGTAGCCTCAACACCGAATTGGATGCCTCTTTGCCAAGCCGTTATGCCGGTATGGACAGATTCAAGGCCCGCGATGCAGTTGTCGCCGAATTTGAGACCCTGGGTCTTTTGGAAAAAATCGAGCCCCACGGCCTGAAAGTGCCTTATGGCGACCGCAGTGGCGTGGTGATTGAGCCGCTGCTGACCGACCAATGGTATGTGTCTGTCAAACCACTGGCCAAGACAGCCATAGAAGCGGTGGAAAACGGCGATATCAAGTTTGTGCCTCAGCAATACGAGAACATGTACTTCTCCTGGATGCGTGACATTCAGGACTGGTGTATTTCACGTCAGCTGTGGTGGGGTCACCGCATTCCGGCCTGGTATGACGACAGCGGCAAAGTCTATGTCGGCCGTAACGAAGCCGAAGTACGCGCCAAGCACAACTTGGCAAGCGATATTGCTCTGCGTCAGGACGATGACGTACTGGATACCTGGTTCTCCTCTGCCCTGTGGACCTTCTCAACCCTGGGCTGGCCACAGCAGACTCCTGAGCTGAAAACCTTCCACCCCACAGACGTGCTGGTGACAGGTTTCGACATCATCTTCTTCTGGGTTGCCCGGATGATCATGATGACCATGCACTTCATCAAGGATGAAGACGGCACACCTCAGGTGCCTTTCAAGACTGTCTATGTGACCGGGCTTATCCGTGATGAGCAAGGCAACAAGATGTCCAAGTCCAAGGGCAATGTGCTGGATCCTCTGGATATGATCGATGGCATAGATCTCGAATCTCTGGTTGGCAAGCGCACCGGCAACATGATGCAGCCGCAACTGGCCGCCAAGATTGAAAAGAGCACCCGCAAGGAGTTTGCCGACGGCATCGAGGCCCACGGTACCGACGCGCTGCGCTTTACCCTGGCCGCCATGGCATCCACCGGCCGTGACATCAACTGGGACATGAAGCGCCTGGACGGTTACCGCAGTTTCTGTAACAAGCTGTGGAATGCTTCGCGCTATGTACTGATGAATACAGAAGATCAGGATTGCGGCCCCCACTCACCTAACGGCAAGGCCGGCGGTGAGATGCAGCTGTCGCTGGCGGATCGCTGGATCACAGGTCTGTTCAACCAAACGGTCAAGACCTTCGAAGAGCATATGGGCGCCTATCGCTTTGACTTGGCCGCCAATACCCTGTACGAATTCACCTGGAACCAGTTCTGTGACTGGTATCTTGAGCTGACCAAGCCTGTGCTGCAAAACGGCTCTGAAGCCGAGCAGCGTGGCACCCGTCATACTCTGGTGACTGTACTCGAGCAGCTGTTGCGCCTGATGCACCCATTGATGCCATATATCACTGAAACCATCTGGCACCGTGTCAAACCACTTGCCGGTGTGGAAGGGGAAACCCTGATGCTGGCCGCCTTCCCTGAGTATCAGGCCGACAAAGTCGATACCGAGGCCATGGCCGATTTGGAATGGGTCAAGCAAGTGATTGTTGCCGTGCGTAACATCCGCGCCGAGCTGAACATAGCTCCGTCCAAGCCGCTCAACGCCTTGCTGCGCAGTGTCAGTGCCCGCGACAAGGCCCGTGTAGAAGCCAACCAAACCTTCTTCACCAGCTTGGCCAAGCTGGAAAGCATGACGATTCTGGCCGATGGCGACAACGCGCCCATGTCCACCACCCAACTGGTGGGCGAGATGGAACTGTTGATCCCTATGGCAGGGCTTATCGACGTAGCCGCCGAAATGGCTCGTATCGACAAACAGCTGGAGAAGCTGAGTGGCGAAGTGGCCCGCATTGAAGGCAAGCTGTTCAATGAAGGCTTTGTTGCCAAGGCACCGGCAGCCGTTATCGACAAAGAGCGCAGCAAGATGGCTGATCTCAAGCGCGATATGGACAAGCTCAAAGAGCAGCAAGCCGAGCTGGCCAAACTGGAAGCCTGACAGTAAATCCGCATAAGCTAACAAGTAGAGGCAATCAAGGGCAGTCAATTGACTGCCCTTTTTTCATTCCGTTTGCGCCCAGGGCAGAGGGTTGGCAAGATTAAGATAATTTCATCTTCCAGCGCTGGCTATCGGGGCAACATATTGTTAAATTGAGGAATATTCCAAGGGGAGTAACTTCTCGCCGGCTTGTCGTCATTACGGTGTTTGCGCACCCGGCAACCGGGCAAAGCCACTGAGCTGTGCTTTGTAAGTGAGACCTTGCCGACAGGCAAGATCCGTGCTCCTTCAGCTGGCCTGCCGTCGGTGGCAGGCTTTGTTGTATTTGGAGATAACGAAATGGGTACCTGGTGGTTGTGGAGCGGATTTCTGGTAATAGTACTGGGGATCCTTTGGATAGATCTTAAGTTTGTCGGCGGTGGTCACAGCCATAAAGTCTCGGTCAAAGAGGCGGGGATCTGGACCCTGGTGTGGATAAGCGTCGCCATGCTGTTCAACTTGGGAGTCTGGTTCTATCTGAAACAGACCGCAGGCCTCGAAGTCGCCAATCAGCAGGGGCTGGAGTTTCTCACCGCCTATCTCATCGAAAAAGCCCTGGCCGTGGACAATGTATTTGTCTGGTTGATGCTGTTTAGCTATTTCGCCATCCCCGCCGAGCTGCAAAGGCGGGTGCTGCTCTACGGAGTGCTGGGCGCCATAGTCATGCGTACCGCCATGGTATTTGGCGGCACCTGGCTGATTAATCAGTTCCACTGGGTGTTGTATCTATTCGGGGCCTTTTTGCTGTTTACCGGTGCCAAGATGCTGTTTGCCAAGGAAGAGAATGAAACCGATCTCTCAAACAGCAAACTGCTCGACTGGCTCAGAAAACACCTGAGGGTGGTGAAAAAGCTTCAGGGTGAACACTTCGTGGTGCGTCGCCGCGGCATGTTATTTGCCACGCCCCTGCTACTGGCGCTGATTTTGGTAGAGATCAGCGACATCATCTTCGCGGTGGACAGTATTCCGGCCATCTTCGCGGTCACGACAGATCCCTTTATCGTACTGACCTCCAACATCTTTGCCATCATGGGACTCAGGGCCATGTACTTTCTGCTGGCGGGCGCCGCCGAACGTTTTGTGCTGCTCAAATATGGCCTGGCGCTGATCCTGATGTTTATCGGTACCAAGATGCTTCTGCTGGATATCTATCATCTGCCTATCATGCTGGCACTGGCGGTCATCGCCGCTATCCTGCTGATCAGTGTATTGGGCAGCTTGTGGCTGACCCGGGATAAGGGCAAACAACCACATGCATAATATCTGTCACTTGTCAGTCGCTCAAAGGGCTTATAATATAACAAAAAATTAACAAACGTTATTCTTATGACCCAGAGAGCGACCTTGGTCAACGGCACTTTGCTGCCACTCAACAACCTGTTGGCAGACGGCGTTTATACCGCACCTTTCAAACTCGGCAGTGAAGAGTGTGAGGTTAACCTCATCATAGATAGCGGCAGTTCCACCATGGCTGTGCTGCACAGGCGCTATCAGCCTGAACAGGATATGTCACTCAAGCCAACGGCCTTGGCACAGGAGATTTGCTATGGCCAGGGAGGCTGGCTGGGCTCTGTCATTCACACTCAGGTTCAGGCGGCGCAGCTGAAGTTAACAGATACGCCACTGGCCTTGGTACACAAGGAAACCCGGCACACATTCCTGGAGGCTGACGGTATCTGGGGACTGGCCTATCACCCCCTCAATCGCAGCTATGATCTGAGTCATTATCTCGCTCTGCAACATCAGCGGCAGAAATACACCTTTCCCTGGCCCTTTGGTGATCAAGCACAAGTGCTTGATCAAAGGCAGCTGCAGCACTTTAAGGCCTTAATCTCGCAGGCACCAGAGCAGGATATTCCCAGTTGCTTTACCCTGATGGAACAACATGGTCTGTGCGCCAACAGGTTTGCCCTACTCTGTCATAGATCCAGTATTCACCATGCCTGTGCCGAAACAAGGCAGGCAAGCTTAAAAGACGACAGTCTCAATCAAGGAATACTGATACTCGGCGGCGGCGAAGAGCAGACCCATCTCTACGATGGCCAATTTATCGATATCAAGGTCGTCCATGACCGCTACTATAACCTCAACCTCAAAGCCGTCGGCTGGCACGGTGAGGATGCCATTCCTCTTCCTCCCACCGACAGCAAGCTGGAACAGAGAGGGTCGAGTAACGCCATTCTGGACTCGGGCGCTTCACTCATCTGCCTGCCCGAGAGTCTGTTCAAGCGCTTGCTGCAGAGCCTTTACCGTCTTCACCCTGACGCTGCCTCTGTGCTGGAGCCCTTTATCCATGAGCTTTCCAAGGTGCAGCAAATGCTGGCAGAAGGTATCCCCTGCAACCAACTCAAGCTTGAGCAATGGCCGGAGCTGTTGTTTTACCTCGAAGGAGAAAAAGGGGAAACCTGCATACTCACCTGCCCGGCTGACTGTTATTGGCAAACAAATGCCCCCAAGCATGGCCATGCCGTATTCAAACTCATGGGACAGCTGCCCCATTGGCCGGCCCAGAGCATTCTGGGGCTTCCGCTGTTCAATCCCTACTATGTAGTGTTCCGTCGCGATCTGGGAGCAAGCGGCACGGTTCGCTTTGCCCGTAAGAAAAATGTTTCCAAGCCGGCAGCCCCCTAAGGAGAGTCATGAACAGATTGACCAGTCCAAGACTGCTGTTAACGCCTCTGAAAGCAGAGGATAAAGACTTGTTCACCGGCCTTTATCGCGATCCTCAAGTCATGTCTTTTATCGCAACTGAGCTCAGTGAAACAGAGGCCGAAAGGCGATTTACCCATACCCTGACAGCCAACAACAAGTTGGTGCCCCGAACATATTGTTGGTGTATCAAAACCCGCAGGCAGCTCCCGATAGGCATACTGGGCCTCAGCCGCTACGGACGAGCGGGCGAAATAGGCATTTTGTTGCGCCCACAGGCTCAGGGACAAGGTTATGCCAAGGAGCTACTGCACCTGATGCAGCAGCGACTCTCAAGTGAAGCGACCCTTGATGAGCTGCTGCTTCGTACTCATAAAAAGAACGAACCGATGAAAAAAGTCGCCTTGGCTATGGGGTTTAAGCCAGTCATGGTCGAGCCTGAGCACTCCCGCTTGATGTCATTTCTGTGGCAGACCACCAATAGTGCTTTAAAAAATAATAAACATTGATAACATTAGCAAAACAATTAAAGAGGCCAAATCAATGCAAGGCTCTATCACCTGTGTCGGCGTCGGTATGATGCTGGGGGCTCACCTGAGTCCAGTCAGCCTTAGTCATATCGAGCAGGCCGATATAGTGTTCTGTGGAGTATCCGACCCTCTGGTCGAGCTCTGGCTTAAGGAACTCAATGCCAATGTCCGCTCGCTGCAGCCTTGCTATGCTCACGGAAAATCCCGTCATCTCAGTTATCGGGAGATGGTCGATACCATGCTAAGTGAAGTTCGTTTGGGTAAAAAAGTGGTCGGTGCCTTCTATGGACATCCAGGCGTGTTTGCCAAAGCGCCTCACCAGGCCGTGACCATTGCCAGGAATGAAGGCTTTGAGGCGCAGATGCTGCCAGGCATATCCGCTGCCGATTGCCTCTATGCCGACCTTGGCATAGATCCCGGTCAAAATGGTTGCCAGCACTTTGAAGCAACCCAATTCATGCTCTACCACAGGCGAGTCGATCCGACAGCCACTCTGATCCTGTGGCAGATAGGCCTGGCAGGCGATCTCGACATGGGGCTGACAATCACAGACGCCAAGAGTCGGCAACTCTTGTTGGAAGAACTCTATCGGCTCTACAGTCCAGAGCACTCCTGCTGGCTTTATGAAGCCGCCACCACGGCGCTGGCCTCTCCCAGAAGAGAAGCCATAAAACTGCGCGAGCTTGTAGAGGCCACTTTGGCGCTCCATACCACTTTGGTGATCCCTCCGGCTGCAAAACCCGAACCTAACTTAGAAATGCGAGCGCGCCTTGCGGCATTGGGTAGCAAGGCGCCCTTGTATCATCAACCCGAGGAGAGTGTATGAGTAAAGTGATTAACCTGCTGGCCCGACTGGGCGCCGACCCGAGCCTGCAAGCCCCGGAGGCGCTGGATAAAGCCCTGACTGAAGCCGGGGTATCCGCCGAAATAGCCACGGCCATCAAAGATAAAGATCTGCTGCAGTTGAAGGCCGAACTGGATCTTTGCCCGGACGTATTCTGTATATTTTTCCCGGCCGAAGATGAACCGGAAAAAGACGAGCAGGAAGATGACGAAGAGAATCAAGCTTCACAGCTACAAGCTGTGGCCAGCTAGACGGCACCTGAGGCTCAGCGGCAGGAGGCTCATTTGCGCCCTGTTGTGCCTGATAGCAAGCGCTGCGGCCCAAGGCTCGGACGAACTCAGAGAAGCGCTGCAACGCAGCGACGAAATCCGCTCGAGTTCGCCCGGCCAGTTCAGCGCCATGCTCAGAAAGCTGGAGCTGCGCCGTACCGATATGTCTGCTGCCGAGCAGGACTACCTGTCTTACCTGCTCGCCTACGAGCACTCCTTCAACGGCCGCTTGGAAAAAGCCCGCAGTATCTATCAGGAGCTGGTGCAATCTAGCGCTGTGCTCGAAATCCGCTTTCGGGCGCTGACCTCTTTGGTCAATACCAATGCCATCAAGCGCGAGTGGAGCCAGGGCGCCGAAAACCTGCGACAAACCCTGCAACTTTTGCCACAAATCAAGGACGACGGCTTCTATGTTCATGGTCTGGCGGTAGCTGCGGTTTTCTACAACCTTCTGGGGCAGTATCAACAAGGGCTGCACTTTGCCACCAGACTCAGGGAAAAGGGCCACAATGATGGTCGCAGCCTCTGTTTTGCCGACCAACTCAGCCTGCAGGCGCTGTTTGGCTTGAAGCGTATTGAAGCCACTGACAGAGCTTTTGCCCAAGCCTTGAATATCTGCCAGGAAGCCAATGAACCGGTGGGCGCCAGCGCTATACTCAGTTACCAGGCAGAGCTGTATATCAATGAGGGCAAACCACAGCAGGCGCTGGAGCTTTTGTTACATCAGCTTCCCCAAATGGAGTCGACCCGCTATGCCCCTATGATTGCCAGCTATTATTCGCTGCTGGCCGAAGCTTATTGGCGCACAGATGAACCAGAACTCGCCAAAGAGTTTGCCATCCAAGCCGTGGCAGGCGGTGCCGAAGCCGGCAAGGGCGACCCCAGTATCCGAGCCTTTCGGGTGCTGTATCAGTATTACCGACAAAGCGGCGACCTTGATGCGGCATTGGATGCCTATATACAGTATTCCGAAGCCGATAAAGCCTTTCTCGACGAGATCAGAGCCAAGACCCTGGCATTCCAGTTGGCGGAACACCAAAGCGTGGAGCAAAAAAACCGTATCGCACTGCTGGATGAACAGAACAAGCTGCTCAAGGTCAAACAACAGTTGGCCGAGACAGAGTCCCACAACCACAAGCTGCTGATAGCGGCACTTTTCTGTGTCATCACTTTGCTGCTTACATGGGGATACCAATCCTGGAAAACCCAGAAACGGTTACGGGAGCTGGCCGAGTTTGATTGCCTGACCGGGATTTTCAGCCGCGGGCATTTCACTCAAGTCGGGCTCAGCGCGCTGGAATACTGCAAGCTGCAGCAACTGCCGGTGAGTTGCATCATGCTGGATTTGGATAATTTCAAACGTATCAACGACACCAAAGGTCACAAGACCGGAGACTGGGCGCTGAGGGAAGTGGCCCGTATTGCCCGAAACCTATGTAACGGCAAGGAAATACTGGGGCGCATTGGTGGCGAAGAGTTTTGCTTGTTGATGCCTGAGACCCGTATCGACAAGGCGATAGCCTTTGCCGAAATTCTGCGGGAATTATTGGAGCAGGCCGATACCTCGGATTCGGGCCACAGCTTTACCTTGACCGCCAGCTTTGGGGTCTCTGAAGCTGCAATTTCCGGCTATCAGCTGGAGTCGCTCTTGGCAGATACCGACAAGGCCATGTACCAGGCCAAGAAAAATGGTCGCAACCAGGTGTGCAGTGCCGCCGATATCCCCTGAATTCGGGTAGAAAAAACAGGGCAAAACAGCATATTGGTGTTTTTTTTGACACCAATGCCAAAGTATAATACGGCTTTATAGCGACGTGGAAACCTGCCATGCTGGCTTTTATCAAAGAAGAAATGTCACTGCTTATCGCCTTGATTACCTTGTTATTCTTTAAGACAGGTGGCGCTGAGCATCTGGCGGACGGGACTCCGCTCGCCGTTTATATCCCGCTGTCGATATTGCTGCTTGTGGTAGTGATCTGGACCATTTTCGGAGTCGTGCGCCATTCAGATATTCTGGCGATTCGACTGGGCGATCCCTATGGCACCCTGATCCTCACCCTGTCGGTGATCTCATTGGAAGTGGTGATGATCTCCTCTGTGATGCTGACAGGTGACTCCAACCCAACCCTGGCCCGGGACACCATGTTTGCCGTGGTGATGATCATCTCTACCGGCCTGGTGGGGCTGACGCTGCTGCTGGGCGGTTGGCGCTATCATACCCAGCAATTCAATCTCGATGGGGTAAAATCCTACCTGGTCGCCATTATCCCGCTGGCCCTAGTGTGTCTGGTGCTGCCCAATTTTACCGAAGGCGGCAGCATAGGCGGCTTATCGGTTTCCATGTCCTGGATGCTTGGCTTGGTGTCGATAATGCTCTACGGCATCTTCCTGATGATCCAAACCAAGAGCCATAGCCACTTTTTTGTTGATGCCGACCACCTGGATGATGAGCACCATCATCATGCCTCCAGCCACTCCAACCTCTACCACGGAGTGCTGTTGCTCATCTGCCTGGTAACCGTAATGCTGCTGGCCAAGACCCTGGCCATGCCCATCAACTACAGCATTACCACTCTGGGCGCGCCGGCGAGCCTGGGTGGCTTCCTGGTAGCCTGTATTATTCTCGCGCCGGAAGCCGTAGGTGCCATAAAAGCCGCGCTCAATAATCAGTTGCAAAGAGCGATGAATCTCTATTTTGGTTCTGTACTGGCCACCATAGCCCTGACCGTACCTGCGGTACTTCTGGTGGGCAGTATTGCCGGTGAAGAGGTCAGGCTGGGGCTCAGTCCCGCAGATATGGTACTGCTGGTGACCACGCTGATGGTTTGTAAGGTGAGTTTCAGCAGTGGCCGCACCCATGCACTGCACGGGGCGACTCACTTGGTGTTGTTTGTGGTCTATCTGTTCTTGATGTTTGAGTAATCATTCGCGGATGTTGGCCATGAAAAACACATCCACATATTCGCCATCACGGAAGGCATAGTCCCGCGCCTCGCCCTCAATCACAAAGCCATGGCGTTTGTAGAGCGCTATGGCGGCGTGATTGTCGGTATAAACCGTCAGCTCAAGGCGTCTCACCGCCAACCAGTTATGGGCCAAATCCACAGCGGCTGCCAACAGCGTAGAACCCACGCCGATACCGCGGCACTCTTCACTCACCGCCATCCCCAGGCCAGCCACATGCTTACGTCTGGGGTTGGTTTGTACCTGTAAGGAGAGCTGACCGGCCACCTCCCCTTGCCACTCTGCGACCAGTGAATAACAACCATCCGGCAGTTCGCCCAGGCGTTTATACCACTTCTCGAGTGACGGAAAGGGCTGCTGCAAGGTGCCGGCATAACAGCTTGGCTGAGTAAATAGCGCCCGTATTGCCGGAATATCCGTGTGCTCGCTGTGGCGCACCACTACCTCTTGTTGTGGCTGACTCACCTTGGGTTCAAACTCTGTTGCCTGCACTCTGTTGTTCTCCTTAACTAAAAGCCGCCAAGCCTGTCTGGGCCCGCCCCAGGATCAAGGCATGAATATCATGGGTCCCCTCATAGGTATTGACCGCTTCCAGGTTCATCAGATGCCGGATGACATGAAACTCGTCACTGATACCATTCCCACCGTGAATGTCCCTGGCCTGGCGAGCGATTTCCAGCGCCTTGCCGCAGGAGTTACGCTTGATTAGCGAGATGGCCTCGATAGCCAAACTGTCCTGATCCAGCAAGCGACCGGCCTGCAAGCAGGCAAACAGCGCCGTGGTGATCTCTGTCTGCATGTCCACCAGCTTTTTCTGGATCAGCTGATTGGCCGCCAGCGGCCTGCCGAACTGGACTCGGTCCAGACTGTATTGCCGCGCGGCATGCCAGCAAAACTCAGCCGCGCCCAAGGCGCCCCAGGCGATGCCGTATCTGGCCTTGTTGAGACAGCCAAAGGGCCCCTTGAGCCCCTCGACGTTGGGCAGCAGAGCATCGACACCCACTTCAACCCCGTCCAGCACGATTTCGCCGGTTATCGAGGCCCTGAGAGAGAACTTGCCCTCTATCTTGGGCGCCGACAGCCCAGGGGTGCCCTTTTCCACTAAAAAGCCACGAATGACCCCATCCAGCTTGGCCCAAACCAGGAAGAGATCGGCAATCGGTGAATTGGTGATCCACATCTTGTTGCCATGGAGCCGATACCCTCCTGGGATGGCTTCTGCGCGAGTCTTCATGCCGCCGGGATCTGACCCCACATCCGGCTCGGTCAGGCCAAAACAGCCAATCAGCTCCCCCCGTGCCAACCTTGGCAGGTATTTCTGTTTCTGCTCTTCACTGCCGTAGGCAAAAATCGGATGCATCACCAAAGAGGACTGCACACTCATGGCGGAACGATAACCACTGTCGACCCGCTCTATCTCCCGGGCAATCAGGCCATAGCTGACATAGTTGACCCCGGCGCCGCCATATTCAGTCGGCAGAGTCGCCCCGAGTAACCCCAGAGCACCGAGCTCTGTCATGATCTCGGGATCAAAGTATTGCTCGCGATTTGCCTGCAGGATCCTGGGTTGCAACTTGCTTTGGGCATATTCATGCACAGTGTCACGGATCATCCTTTCTTCCGGCTGCAACAGACTGTCAAACTGCAAGGGATCTTGCCAATCGAAGGGATTACGGGCCATAGCTTTGTCCTTTTTTTCAGCTGATTTTCATCATGCTACCTCAGTCCCGGATGTCTGCCCAGAGCTAAAACCTCTGCCAAACAAAGATTACGTCTGTATCAAATTGCAACCTTTATGAAAGAAATCTCTGAATTTGCGCCGGACAAATGCTAATCTTCTGCACAATCTTGGTCATAGTTATTACTGATATTTCCGGTATTCATGTCTGTACGGCTCTGTTTATTCATTATCAGCCTCTTTTCTCTCAGCGCCTGGGCCCATCCCTATTGCGAGGAGAGAGAGTGCATACCTGTTGGTGAATGGGATCTTGGACTGGCTTTGGGTTACGGTCAAAAGAGCAACCCCTTGCGCCATCAGGACGATATTCCCCTCTATGTGATCCCCAGTATTGCCTACTATGGTGAGAACTGGTTTTTTGACAACGGTAATCTGGGGCTGACCCTGGCGGAGTCGGAAAACTACACCATCAACCTGGTGACGGCTTACAGCAGAGAGCGGGCTTTTTTCTACCGCTGGGATCCCAGCAATGTGTTTACCTTCGGTGGCGGATCTCAAGTCTCCATTACCCCAGAGAGCCGCGCCGCGCCGGTAATGTTATTCCAAAGCAGTGAACCACCAAAAGTTTTTAACGAATTGGAGGACAGGCACTTTACATTTCTTGGCGGAGCCGAGGCTTTTATTTACACTCGATACGGTACACTGAATCTTTCGCTTACACATGATATGTTCAATGTTCACCGGGGCACCGAAGCCAAAGCCAGGTGGTTATATCATCTGACATTGGAACGCTGGAAACTGGAGTTTGCCTTGAACATAGAATGGAAGAGTAAAGAAATAGTCGACTATTACTTTGGCGTAAGACCAAGCGAGAATGCCTATTGGAGTCAGGCGTACCAGGGGAGTTCAGGCTTTAACCGCGGACTGGAGTTTACCGGTCGCTATAGCCTAAACGAGGACTGGGATCTTGTATTAGGACTGCGTTATACCCAACTTGCCGATGAAATAGCCAAGAGCCCTCTGCTGGATGAAGATGATGTCAGAGCTTTTTTCATTGGTGCTGCCTATAGGTTTTAAAACAAGGTGCGCTTAGCAAAAGGCTGGTGTTGGCTGTTCCCGCTGTTGATGTTGTCAATGATATTGGCAGCCAATGTACAGGCCGAACCAGATAATAATAATAATCAAGAAGCCAAGCTGGCTATCACACCACAGCTCTGTATTCTCAAGAGTGAAGAGGACACCTGTTCGCTTGACGTCAGTTTAAGCTGGAGTAATACAAACGGTGCGGTTTGTATCCTTTCTGATTACGAAGGGTTACAACGTTGGTGCAGTGAAACTGAAGATGTGCACAGCCTCACATTCCGACTCACAACCAGTGAGGACATTCACTTTGTCATGGTAGATAAAGACACATGGCAAACCTTAGCCGGCGTTTACTTTAGAACTACGCCCGTGTCTGACACCAGCGTCAGGCGAAGATATCGTAACCCTTGGAGTTTATTCTGATGACCTCAGCGCAATCGACTCACCGAGTTTTATTGGTGGAAGACGACATTCGTCTTGCCAACCTTATTGTGGATTATCTCAAGTCCCATGGCATGCATGTAGAAGTTGAGCGCCGCGGTGACACAGTACTGACCAGACTGCTTAACTACAAACCGGACATTATCCTGTTGGACATCATGCTGCCGGGGATGGATGGACTGACATTATGTGAAAAGCTGCCGGATTACTTTGCCGGCCCTATCCTGCTGATGAGCGCACTTGGCTCCAACGAAGATCAGATCAAAGGCCTGGAACTGGGCGCAGATGACTATGTGGTTAAACCGGTTGACCCGGCACTCTTGGTCGCGCGGATCAACAATCTGCTGAGGCGTCATACCAAGCCACCTATGGCAGAATCCCACTGCCTGAGCTTTGGCAAGCTGAGCATAGATCCTCACACTCAGGCTATCCGTTTGGGCGAGAAAGAGGTGGATCTCACCAGTCACGAATTTGAACTCCTGTGGCTGCTGGCATCCCAGGCCGGCCAGGTGCTGAGCCGCCAGTATATCTACCAATGCCTGCTGAATATCGATTTCGACGGCAAGGATCGCAAGATAGACGTGCGCATTTCCCGCCTGCGCAAGAAGCTGGGCGATAACATAGAAACACCGTTCAGGATCAAGACGGTATGGGGCCAGGGATATCTATTTGCTCCCGAGGCCTGGAACAGCTGATCCTCTTTTAGGTTACCGCGTGAAACGCCTCTTCATCAGTTTGTACCTGCTGATCAGCCTGAGTTTTCTCGGGCTGGGATGGACCCTCGATGCCCTCTGGCAGCAACACGATGACGAGGCGGAACTGTTGGCCGATGCGCCTTTGATGGCGATGGCGGCCATGCTGAAGCCCATGCCCCCCGAGCAGCGGCAACAGGCGATTGCCGCCGCCAATGTCAATGCCACTTACCCGCTGCGTCTGTTCAGTGCCGACAAGATAACCCTGGCAGACGATGGCGAGTTGGCTCCCGGTGAAGTCTTCACCACCCTGACCAACTCAGGTAGACAGATGCAGTTTATCCGTCTGGATCAACAGGTGCTGATGACAGGCCCGATAGATACAGACCCCAGAGCCAGTCTGCGCGGCCTGTTCACTTTGTTCTTCTATCTATCTCTGGCCGGGGTAGCCCTGGTTTGGGTCTGGCCGCTGTCACGGGATCTCAAGGTGCTGAAACAAGCCACCCAGGCACTTGGTCAGGCCAAATGGGATACCCGTATCAAGCTGTCGCCCCGCTCTCAGGTAAAACCCCTGGCGCACACCTTCAACGAGATGGCGCGGCATATCGGTGCTCTTATCGACAACCAGCGCCACCTGGCCAATGCTGTCTCCCACGAGATCCGCACTCCGCTGGCCAGGCTCAAGTTTGCCCTGGCGCTGATCCCCAACTATTGCCGTGAAGGCGCCGATGAAGCGGCCAGAGCCGACTTTATTGCTGGCATGACAGAAGATGTCAAAGAGATGGAGTCCTTGCTGCAGGAGATGCTCACCTACGCCAGCCTGGAGTCGGCCCAAACAGGGCTGAGACAGGAGAGCTGCGATCTCACCGCCCTCTGCCGCCAAGTGATAGACAGACTGCAGAGCCTGAGCCCGATTCCGATAACCCTGGATAGCTCCGTCGCCAAACAGCCCTTCACCTGTGAACCGGCCTTGATTGAAAGAGCACTGCAAAACCTGCTCACCAATGCCCAGCGCTTTGCCGAAAGCCAAATCCTGGTGACTCTGAATGAGGAAAAAGACAGGGTAACTATCGAGGTTAAAGACGATGGTGAAGGGATCCCAGAAGAGGAACAGCACAAGATTTTCGAGCCCTTTGTCCGCAGCGATACCTCACGCAACAGCAATAAAGGCTTTGGGTTGGGGCTGGCAATTATCAAGCGCATAGTCGAGCGCCATCACGGCGAAATCCTGCTGTTCAGCTGCCCCGGGGAAACCCGTTTTTGCATCAGCCTGCCCAAGCGGGAATTCAATCGAGACTGAAATCACTGAAGTCCAGAGGTTCGTCTTCGTCGCCTTTGGCATCAAAGTCCAGGCTGTGATTCAACTGCAACTCTTCCTCCTTGAGCTGTTCCCTGCGCGCCTTTATCTGCGCCAGCTGCCAGCGCCTTTTGCGCGCCTTGCACAGGCGAATGACATCCAATTTACGGGCATCGGAAAAGTTGAGCCAATCGAACCTCTCTTCGCGGTTCCGAAAACAACCTTTGCAATAGCCCTTGGCATCTGTCTGGCAGACACCGATACAGGGGCTGGGGATATCAAAAAAGACCAGTTGTTCCATAGGGGCGTAAATGCAGGCTCTCTCTGACGGCTGAACCTTAGGTATATCATCTCATTCTTAAAAAGGCGATTTTTTATCCACTTCTTGCACTGACGGCCGCTTTGGCACAAAGTCACAGGGTTAGGTATATCCCTTCACGGAGGACAAGCGATGAAATTCAGGACACTCTTGCTGCTGTTACCCCTGCTGCTGACAGCCTGCGCCCAGCAGCCGAAACAAGACTACGACCCAGGATACAGCTTCGCCAAGCTACAAAAGTTCACCCCCCTGCCGATTTCCAGCAGTGATGATCCCCTGAGCGCCGAGCGGATCAATCAGGCGATTGTCGACACGCTGAAAAGCAAACAATTTATCGAAGTCACCGAGTCGGCGGACTTCAAGGTTTCCTTTGCCTTTCGCACTACAGATAAGCCGAAAGACAAGGGCCTCTCCATCGGCCTTGGCAGCGGCACCTGGGGATCTGGCGGTGGCATAGGCGTGGGCACCAGTGTGGGTGTGCCTCTGGGAGCCGATGCCAAACTCCAGACCATACAAATCGATATCATAGAAGCGAGTAGCAACCGCCTCATCTGGCGCGGCAGCGATCAGTTCAGCTTCAGCGATGGCGGCGAAGGTAAGGCTCAGGCAACCCGGGAAACCGTGATACGGATCCTGAGCCAGTTTCCGCCTCAACCGTGAGCCATCACAGTGCGGCCGTTGGCCCATTGACGCAGGGCGTTGAGCTTTTCCGCCATCACCACAGATAAGGGGCGGGTCCGACTCAGGGCATCGAGCAGCCAGGCCTGATTGGCCTCCTGCCCCGCAGCCCTCGCAGCATAACGGGCGGAAATAACCGCCTGCTCTATCTCGGCGCCGGAGAAACCTTCACTGGCGCTTGCCAGACTCGCCAATTCCAGCGCGGCCGGATCGATATTGCGCTTGCGGCAGTGGATGCGAAAGATCTCCTCCCGGGTGGAGCTGTCCGGCAGGTCGACAAAAAATATCTCATCCAGGCGTCCCTTACGCAGCAACTCGGGGGGCAGCGCGCTGATATCGTTGGCAGTAGCCACCATAAAGACTTCGGACTTGCGCTCTGCCATCCAGGTCAGCAGGGTGCCGAGGATCCGCTTCGAAGTGCCTTCATCGCTGTTACTGCTGCCCAGCCCTTTTTCAATTTCATCTATCCAGAGTACGCAGGGCGCCATCAATTCGGCCATCTCCAGCGCTTTCTTGAGGTTGCGCTCCGTCTCGCCTATGTACTTATTGTAGAGTCCGGCCATATCCAGGCGCAGCAAAGGCCGCTGCCAGATACCGGCTACTGCCTTGGCCGCCAGGCTCTTGCCGCTGCCCTGCACCCCAAGCAGCATCACGCCCTTGGGCGTATCGAATGATTGCGCATCGCTGCCAAGGCGCCTGTGGTTCAGCCACTCCTTGAGTCTGGAAAGCCCGGCAACATCGGCAAAGTCACAGGTGTCGTACTCAAATTGCAGCACACCTTCCATATCCAAAAGCTCAAACTTGGCCTTGTTGACCACAGGAATATCCGAGTGGCACAAGGCGCCATCATCCCAGATGGCCTTACGGGCAAGACGGCGGGCATCGGCATGGCTCAGACCACGAAGATTACCGGCAAGTAGTGGGATCACGGCTTCATCGAGACGATTCAATACCCCTTTGGCTCGGGCCAGGCGCGCTTCCTCTATAATGAGGTTTTCCAACTGGGCCTGCCCTGGCATGGAGAGGGAGAAATGAGCGCAGTATCGGCTCAGTTCAGGGGGCACATCAAAGGCGTGGCTGACCATCACCAGGGTGTGCTGCAAGGTTTCGTGCTCAAGGGCAATCTCCTTGATCATTCTCACGTTACGCGGCGCCTCAACCACATAGGGGTGAAAGTCACAGAGCACATAGATCCCCTGCTGCTGGCTGGCCTTGATGTGCGCCAGAATATCGGTCGGTTCGGCATTGAATTTCTGCACCCCGACTTCCCTGTCCAGCCGCTTGAGCCCCTGGGTAACACTCCAGCCATACAGGGGCCGCATCAGCACACCGGCCACTCGTTTGAGCAGCTCCAGTACCCTGGGCTCCTCATACGTTTCAATTATCACCAAGGGCGTACCGCCCCTGAGCACCCCGGTTAAGTCTTTGACATCCTGCATTCTGGCTTCCCGCACGATAATAGCGGACTTAAGAATAACAAAGTTTCAACATCCGCCACAGCAGCGCAAGCAGTGATCCAGCGCACAATTTATCAAGCCTTCCGCCCAAGCCGATTGCCAAAGGGTAAACTAGCAAAAAAATCCGCTGCCACAGGCAGCTACAATAACCAAAGGTACCCACACTATGTTAGGCACTCCCCTTAGCCAAGGCGCCGTGCGCGCCATGATGCTCGGCTGCGGCGAACTGGGCAAAGAAGTTGCGATTGAACTGCAGCGCCTGGGCGTCGAAGTCATCGGCGTCGACCGCTACCCCAATGCCCCTGCCATGCAAGTCAGCCATCGTTTTCATGTGGTGAACATGCTTGATCCCGAGGCGCTGCGCGCCGTCATCGAGCTGGAAAAACCCCATCTGGTCATTCCGGAAATCGAAGCCATAGCCACAGCAACGCTGGCAAAGATGGAGGCCGAAGGTCTGAAGGTGGTGCCCACCGCCAGAGCCACCCAGTTGACCATGGACAGAGAAGGCATTCGCCGTCTGGCAGCTGAGACGCTGGGGCTCCCCACCTCGCCCTACGTCTTTTGCGACACAGAGACAGAATTCAATCAGGCGGTGGCCCAAATAGGTTTGCCCTGCGTGGTCAAGCCGGTGATGAGCTCATCGGGCAAGGGCCAGAGCGTGATCCGCGAGCAAGCCCAGATAGCCGCGGCCTGGGAGTATGCCCAGCAAGGTGGCCGCGCCGGTCAAGGCCGGGTGATAGTCGAAGGCTTTGTGCCTTTCGACTACGAAATCACCCTGCTCACCATAAGTGCAGTCAACGGCATTCATTTCTGTGCGCCTATAGGCCACAGGCAGGAAG
Source organism: Shewanella sp. 38A_GOM-205m (assembly GCF_000518445.1). Classification (NCBI taxonomy): domain Bacteria; kingdom Pseudomonadati; phylum Pseudomonadota; class Gammaproteobacteria; order Alteromonadales; family Shewanellaceae; genus Shewanella; species Shewanella sp. 38A_GOM-205m. Next base: position 74,831 of record NZ_KI912440.1, read on the forward strand.
ACGGTGACTACCGCGAATCCTGGCAGCCACAGGCCATGAGCCAAATGGCCCTGGAAAAGGCGCAACAGATAGGCGCCAAAGTGGTTGAGGCGCTCGGTGGCCATGGTTTGTTTGGGGTAGAACTCTTTATCAAGGGCGATAAAGTCTACTTCTCTGAAGTCTCGCCTCGCCCACACGACACCGGCATGGTAACCCTGATAAGCCAGGATCTGTCCGAGTTTGCCCTGCACGTGCGTGCCATTCTCGGATTGCCGATCGCCAATATCCGCCAGCACGGCCCCAGCGCTTCGGCTGTGGTGCTCAAAGAAGGCGACTCAGACAACCTGCGTTACACAGGCCTTGCAGCAGCGCTGAGCGAAGCCGACACCCAGCTACGACTGTTCGGCAAGCCGGAGATCCATGGTCGCCGCCGTCTGGGTGTTGCCCTGGCAAGGGATCTGGATATTCAAAGCGCCATAGACAAGGCGCTACGCAGCGCCGCCAAAGTAGAAGTGATTTTTTAAAAGAGACCGCCATGAGCCAGCATTTTCAGGGTAAGTATGAAGTGGAACTCAAGTTCCGTTTGAATGAATCTTGCAGCAAACAACAACTGCTTGAGCGCATCAATGCCATGGAGCATGAGTGCATGTTTGCCGATAATCAGGAGGACGACTGCTACTTCGATACCCCGGATGGTCAACTGGCCGCGGCGGACAAGTCACTGTGCATCCGGGAGATGCAGCCATCCAACAATCTGCTGTGGATCCTCAAGGGCCCGGGAGCGGATTGCTGTGAAGCGGTCAATATCTCGGATGCCGCCAGGGCCCGCAGCATGCTCAGCGCCATGGGCTATGTGCCGGTGCAGCGGCTGCAAAAACGCCGCAGCATCTACTTTATCGGCAAGTGGCATATGACGCTGGACAGCCTGGCGGGGCTCGGCGATTTTGCCGAGCTGGCGATCATGACCGACGATAGCGATAAGCTGGAGCAGCTTCGCAGCGAACTTTGGCAACTGGCGGCCCGGTTCGGGCTGACCCAAGCCATGTTGGAATCCCGCTCCTATCGGCAACTGTGCAACAGTTAAACTCGGTTAATAGCGTCTAAACCTGGTTAACTGAGTCTCCGCCAATAAAGGCGCGCAGATTGTCCACAGCAATATCCAACAGCTTCTGCCTGGCTTCTATTGTCGCCCAGGCATTGTGCGGACTTATGCTGACGCCTTTGGCATTGAGTAAGGGGTTATCCGGCATAGGGGGTTCACTGGAGAGCACATCCACTCCGGCCCGCAACTTGCCCTGATTGAGTGCTGTGGCAAGCGCAGTTTCATCCACCAGCCCGCCACGGGCGGTATTGATCAAGATCACCCCGGGCTTTAACAGCTGCAGCGAGTCTTGATTGATCATCTTCTCGGTCGCCGCTGTCAGCGGGCAGTGCAGCGAGATCACATCGGCTTCACGATACAGCTGCTCCAGTGGCGCCCAGCTGATGCCTTCGGCCAGGTCATGGCGCTCAGTTCGGGTATGCAGCAGCACCCGCATCCCCAGCGCCCGGGCAATATTCGCCACTCGCGAGCCTATATCACCATAACCGACAATTCCCATCACCTTGCCCGAGAGTGACATCAGCGGTGACAGAGTAAAACAGAAGTCGGCGCACTGGCTCCAGGCCCCCGCCGCCACAGCCTGGTGGTGCTGCGCCACTTGTTGGGTGTGATACAAGAGATGGGCAAAGACCATCTGCGCCACAGCATCCGGACCATAGCCAGGCACATTGGTGACCGTGATGCCAAGGTCACCGGCGGCCTTTAAGTCAACCACATTGGTGCCCGTGGCAAGAATGCCTACGTACTTGAGTCCGGGCAGCGCCGCCAGTTGCTGCGCCCCAAGCACTGTCTTGTTGGTGAGCAGAATATCGGCGCCTTGGGCGCGCTGCAGCACAAGCTCAGCCGGGGTTCTGTCATAGACGTTAAGCTCCCCAAGCGCCTTGAGTGGCGACCAATCGAGATCGCCAGGATTGAGACAAAAGCCATCCAGAACCACTATTTTTAAGCTCATACTTACCTCTTTGTTACCCCACTCAGAAACGGTATCTTAACCCCAGATTGACCTGCCCCTGCCACAGAGTATCGCCCTTGATATGCCATAAGCACTGATTGGCATCGCAAAACAGGCTGCTGTCGCTGTTTATCAGGGTCGCATAGCCGCGCACATCGGCAAACAGGGATAGCTGCTCCAGCAGTTGATAATCCAGCCCCAGTCCAAGCCCCATGGAAAAACGGGTTTCGTTGCTGCCAAGCTCGGGACGCAATTGCGTCAAACCGGCGCTGGCGGTGACATAGGGCCGCAGCTTATCTTTGGGGAAATAGAGCGTGCCCCCCAGATGCAGATAATCGACGCTGAGATCCATCAGCTTGTCAGTGCCCGGGAAACCGCTGCCACTGAGCTCAGTGCCCTGATGGGAGTAAAGCAGATACATGTCACCCGGCTCTGACGTCGTCAGCCCCAACATAAAGCCAAAATGACCGGCCTCGGTAATATCCGCACTACTGTTGTTATTAACCGTGCTTTCGCTGGACCTATAGTCCAGATCATTGCCGCCAAAGCTGTAACCGCCGAACGGCGCAACAAACACTTCGGCCTGAGCCTGACCGCTCAGGGCCAAAAGCAAGGGGATTGAATAAGCAAGTTTCATGGCGCTCTCCTTGGGTGAACCCTCTTTAACAGCATGAGCCGACACCCAAGGGCGAGGCTCAGCGCATTCCTCTACTGCTCTTGACCCTGTCGTAAGCCGCCTGAATATCCTGAGCCTTACGTTTGGCCAACTCCATCATCTCTTCCGGTAAGCCCTTGGCTACCAACTTATCCGGATGGTGTTCATTCATCAATTTGCGATAGGCGCGTTTGATGTCCTGATCGCTGGCGGATTCTGACAGCCCCAAGACTTCATAGGCATCGGCAACCGATGGTCTGTGATCGCCGGGAGCTTGTTGAAAACGCAGCTCCGCTTGCCAACGCTTGAGCAGTTCATCGAGCTGAAAACTGCTGAATCCCAGCTCTCTGGCAATCACCTGCAGTATTGCATATTCCTTGTCCTGCAGTTCACCGTCAGACAGGGCAGTCTGGATTTGAATTTCCAGAAACATCTGCTGTACTTCCCGGCGACCAAAGGTGATGCGCCGAAAGCGGCGCAGGCTGGCTTCCAGTTCAAAGTCCGGCTCCTTGCCCTCGCGAAACGCCTGCTGGGCGTCTTTTCGTGCCGTGCCGCTGAGGCGCAGCATATCCATCAGACTGGTGGCCATGCGGATATCATTTTCGGTCACCCGCCCCGAGGCCTTGGCGATATGCCCCATAACGGCAAAAGTGGTGTTGAAAAACTGTGCCTGCCGACTGCCCCCCGGGAGGCCCTGAGAGGCCGCCATCCGCTTGTCATATAGATGCCCAAGCCAGATCCCCAGCAAGGCGCCGAAGAAACGCCCGAACATAAAGCCAATGACACCGCCGAAAAATTTACCCCAAATACGCATCTGTTATCCCATAGTGCGCCCGTGCTTGGCCGGGCCAATACTCAATCTTGAACTGTCTTGTCTTGCGTCCGCTTGCGGGCTCGTGGTTAAACAGTCCCTTTAGCCTGCCTAAGCTCCAGCTGTTGCAACCTGTCCAGTGTGCCGACATCACACCAGTAACCCGTGAAATGACTGCCACTGATAAGCCCCTGCGCCATCTTTTGCCGCAGCAGCGGCGCCAAGGCAAAATGTGTCTCTGCTACCCCATCGAATAACTCGGGGCGATATATTCCCACCCCGGAGAAAGTGTACCTGGGCGCGCCCCTGTCACTGACCCGCGAATAGCCGAATGTTTGCGGCAGCAAGGCGAAGTCTCCCTCGGGGTGCTGCGCCGGGTTATCCACCAGAAACAGGTGCGCCAGCGTATCGGCAGCCAAATTGGGCAGCTCAGGCATGACATCGATAAATACATCGCCGTTAATCACCAAAAAAGGCGCGTTTCCAAGTAGCGGCAGGGCCTTTTTGATCCCGCCGCCGGTTTCCAGCGCCTCAATCTCACGGCTGTAATGAATCGTCACGCCAAAACGGCTGCCGTCTCCCAGGCGTTCAATCAGTTTGTCTGCCTGCCAGGCGCAGTTGATCACCAACTCAGTCACGCCCATGGCGGCCAAACGTTCAATGTGATACTCAATCAATGGCTTACCGGCCACTGTCACCAGAGGTTTAGGCAGTTTGTCGGTCAAGGGGCGCAAACGCTCCCCTCTGCCGGCTGCCAGAATCATCGCCTTCATTGGTGCTCCTGTGCCTCTGCTTGTGGTCGGGACTGTGGTTTTGACTCTTGTTGAGTCAGTGGTAATAACCTCTGCCTGACCCAGGAGGAAAGCGCCTGCAACTGAGGATAACGCTCGCAGATATCGGCCACATAGCCGAGTGTAAGCGGTATATCCTTGAGATAACCTGACTTGCCATCTCTGTGGTGCAAACGGGCAAAGATACCCGCCGCCTTCAGGTGTCGCTGCACTCCCATGAGATCGAACCAGCGACTGAAGGTGGCATAATCAACATCTTTGCCAACCAACCCCAGCTCGCGACACTGTTCAAAGAAGGCTTTGAGCAACGGCTCGACTATCGCATCCGGCCAACGTATATAGCAATCTCTCAGCAGCGAGACTGCATCATAGGTCACAGGCCCCAACACGGCATCCTGAAAATCTATTACCCAAAGCTTACCGTCTTTAAGCATCAGATTACGGCTGTGAAAGTCCCTGTGCATGCCGACCTGGGGTTGCGCAAGCGCGCTGGCCGTCAAAATAGCAAAGCTTTCAGCCAACATAGTATGCTCAGCGGCTGTCAGGGAGACTTGCCAGTGTTTATCCAGCAGCCACTCGCTGAAAATCGCCAGCTCGCGTTCGACAAAGGCCGCATCATAGTCCGGCAAGGGGCCAAGTTCACTTTCCCGCACCGCCGCAATATCCTGCAAAATCGCCAGCGCCTTGAGATACCAATCACTCACATTGGTTTCGGTCAACTCGGGCAACAACAAGTTGTCGCCAAGGTCCTGCTGCAGAATAAAGCCCGCTTCCTCATTGAACTCAAGCACCTTGGGCACCCGAATGCCAGCTTGGTGATACGCCCGTGCCAAGGCAATAAAGGGCTTGTTATCCAATAAGTTGGGAGGTGAGTCCGTGACTATGTAATCACAACCATCGACATTGAGACGAAAATAACGCCGAAAGCTGGCATCACCGGAAATCAGCTTGGCTTGCAAGGGCTTACCGAAAAGTTGCTGCAACCAGCACGACATGGAAAGAAATCTGGGATCAGACAAGGTCATCTCATGGCTCTTGACGAAAAATTGCTTTATTATACCGAGGTAAAAAACAGGAAACAGCCAATAAATACAGAGTTTTTTATGGCTGCGTTGCCCGAGGCAGGATGCAACTTTTCCCTCCGAAACTTGTCCAGACAAAGAAATCTAAATAATTGACCTAAGATGCAGATCCGATATTTTCTGGCATTGAGCCTTTTACCTCCCCTGACGCTGGCTGAAACCCTTCCTCAGGAGGGCGGCAACAACGCTCAATGTGTTATCTTGCCTCCGGTTCCCTATCATCAGGATGGGGAAAGCAGCGGCCCTTTGGCCGATCAAAAAATACAGATCCATTCTGACGCCTCTTCGGCGCAATTGGGACGCGAGGCGACCTTCAAAGGCAATGTGACCTTTTCTCAGGCCGGGCGCAAAATTTCCGCCGAAAGAGCCACGGTCAACCAGCAGGAGCAGCAGCTAACCGCTCAGGGCAACCTGGTGTTTCAAGACCCGCTGTTTACCGTGACCGCCGACTCGCTGATGGCGCAGATGCGTTCCAACAACGCCACCCTGGAAGGCGCTCAGTACTGGCTCCACGGCCAGCAAGTGCACGGTGACGCCCAGAAACTGGAAATTACCCAGAACAACAACCTGGTATTGAACAACACCAACTTCACCACTTGCCCACCGGATAATGTCTCCTGGCTACTGGAAGCAGAGAAGATCAAAATCGACAGCAAGGAAGAGTGGGGGGAGATCTGGGATGCCAAACTCAGAATAGGTGGCGTGCCGGTATTCTATATTCCCTATATGACAGTGCCGGTTTCGGAGAAACGCAAGACAGGTTTCCTGTTCCCCAGCTTCAGTTCCAGCACCACCAACGGGATCGAAATCGCCACCCCGTTTTATTGGAACATAGCGCCTGAGTACGATCTGACCTTTACCCCGCACTATATGTCGTCGCGGGGCTTGTTTACCAAGACAGAATTCCGCTATCTGCTGGGCGATCCCGGCGACCGGCAAACGCCTACCGGCCAGTTCAACCTCGAATATCTGGGCAGCGATAACATGCTCGATGGCAGCCCCAACCGCTATATGTATCACTGGGAGCACAGCGATGCCCTGGATGAAAACTGGCGGGTGCTGGCCAACTATACCGATGTCTCGGACAACAACTACTTCAACGATCTCAAGTCCGATGTCAATCGCGCCACCGACAATCAGTTGTCCCGGGTTGGCGAAATCGCCTATTTCACCGACAACTGGGACTTCAGTGCCAGAGTGCAGGACATCAAGGTACTGGGCAAGGAAGAGCGTCCTTATCAGGTGATGCCACAGCTGAACTTCAACTACCGTACCCCAGGGGTGTGGGAAGGCCTGGATTTCAGCTTCGCCTCCGAGATAACCAACTTCCGTCATAAAGAAGATATTTACACCACCGCCAGCCGGGTACATATGGAGCCCAGCATTCGTCTGCCAATCCATGGCCCGGCGGGGTCGCTCACCAGTGAAGTCAAGCTGATGCAAACCAACTACTGGCAGCACAATATTCAGCAGCCCGAGTTGGATGACAGTGTCAGCCGTACCTTACCTCAGGTGAGGGTTCATGGTCAGATAAACTTCGAGCGTTATACCGAATACTTCAACCAGAACTACCGCCAGACGCTGGAGCCCCAGTTCCAATACCTGTATGTCGGCTATGAAGATCAATCCAATATCGGTCTCTACGACACGGGTGAACTGCAGCAGGACTATTTTGGTCTGTTCCGCGACCGCCGCTTCTCGGGTCTGGACCGTATCGCCGATGCCAACCAATTGACTCTGGGTTTGACCACCCGACTGTTTGATGAGCGTAACCTGGAGCAGCTGAAATTCAGCCTGGGCCAGATCATCTACTTCGACGACAGTAAGGTCAGCCTTTATGAGGATGAACTCACAGAGCAGCCGTCCACTTCGGTACTGGCCGCCGAGCTGGATGCCAGAATCTACAAAGACTGGTTTGTCAGCGGTGCTATTCAATACGACACCCGTTACAGCTCCAACAAGAAGAGTGAAGCAACCCTGGACTACCGCCCCGGCCCCAACAAGCTGTTGCAATTCAGCTATCGTTACGTGCCGGATCTGCTCAACAGCAACACTAATGACAGAGTGGATATCTCCCAGGCCGGTGTCCGTACCACCTGGCCAATTACCGACAGCCTCTATTTTGTCGGCAACTGGTATTACGACCTCAAAGAGGAACGTTCGGTGGAAACCTATACCGGCTTCCAGTACGAGTCATGCTGCTGGGCAGTGCGTCTGAGCTACCACTACCGTATTAAGACCAACTACGAGGACGACCTCAAGAATGCAATGCTCAACGAGCGTGAGATGTTCGAAACCGGCGTCTACCTCAACTTTGTGATCAAAGGCCTCGGCGGCTCAGGCCCACTGGGGGTCAGCGACATGCTGGATGAAGGTCTGTTCAACTACCGCAAACCACTTTATCTGAGGAATTAATCAAGATTTGTGGTAGATTGCTGAACCTCGGACGGGACAGAGAGTCCAATCTGGACAACCCAGGCCGCTGCCATCGGCGGCCAACGAAACGAAAATGTGGCAAGGATTTTGTGGATGAAACCCTGTAAGAAACTGATTTTTGGATTTTTTGCTCTAGTCATGAGCCAGGCTGCCCTGGCAGCACCACAGCTGCTGGATCGCGTTGCAGTGCAGATCAACGACGGCATAGTGCTGGAAAGCGAAGTCCAGAACATGGTCGACACTGTTAAGGCCAACGCCAAGGCCGCCGGCCAGAGTCTGCCTTCGGATCAGGCGCTGCGCACCCAGGTTATTGAGCGTTTGATCCTCACCCGTCTGCAACTGCAGATGGCCGACCGTATCGGCCTGCATATCGGGGATCTGCAGCTGGACCAAACCATAGAAAACATTGCCAAGCAACAGAACATGACTGTCGCTCAGATGCGCGCCGAAATTGAAGCCGATGGCAGCAGCTTCAGCCAATACCGCGAGCAACTGCGTGAAGAAGTAACCATAGGCGAGATCCAGCGTATTCAAGTACAGCGCCGAATTCAGGTTTCACCCCAGGAGATCAATAACCTGGTGAAGCTGATCAAGGAACAGGGCCTGAAAGACGTGGAATACCAGGTTGGCCACATTCTGATTGAAGTGCCTTCCAACCCCACTTCAGAGCAACTGGAAGGAGCCAGCAAGCGTGCCAATGCCGTGCTGGAGCGCCTGAAATCCGGTGCCGACTTCCGTGAAACCGCCATTGCTTCTTCCGCCGGTCCCAAGGCGCTGGAAGGCGGTATCTGGGATTACATGAACATCAATGAGATGCCTACCCTGTTTGCCGAAGTGATCACAGATGCCAAGAAAGGCGACATCATAGGCCCTATCAAGAGTGGTGCCGGTTTCCATATCATCAAGATCATGGACGCCCGCGGCCTGCAGACCAAAGAAGTTGAGGAAGTCAGAGCCCGCCATATCCTGCTCAAGCCGTCACCGATTCTGTCTGAAGACAGAGCCAAGGCGATGCTGCAACAGTTCCTCAAACAGATCCGCAGCGGTGAAGCCAAGTTTGAAGATCTGGCGCGCCAGTACTCGGAAGATCCCGGTAGTGCCACCAAAGGCGGTGAGCTGGGTTGGGCCGATCCCGGCATTTATGTGCCCGAGTTCGCCCAGACACTCAACAGCCTGAAGCAGGGTGAAATCAGTGAGCCGTTCCGTTCAACTCATGGCTGGCACATCACTCAGCTGGAAGAGAGACGCAAAACAGATGCCACAGATCAGTTCAACACCAACCGTGCGCATCAGTTGATCTTCCGCCGCAAATTCAACGAAGAGTTACAAAACTGGCTGGACGAAATGCGGGCCGACGCATACATTGAACTCTTCGACCCAGAAACTGACAGAGGTTAAGTCGCTTGGACATTAAACGTATTGCCATTACCCCCGGAGAGCCTGCCGGCATAGGTCCGGATCTGGTAGTACAGCTGGCGCAGCGCGACTGGCCGGCCGAGCTGGTCGTGTGCGCGGATCCTGCCTTGTTGCAGGCGCGCGCCAAGATGCTGGGGCTCAGTCTCCAGCTCAAGCCTTATCAGCCAAGCCAAGCGGCCAAGCCACAGCAAGCCGGTAGTTTGACCATAGTGCCCTTCCCCATGGCTTGTGAGCCTCGCTGCGGCGTGCTCAATGAGCAAAACAGCGCCTATGTGGTCGACACTCTGCGTTATGCGGGTGAGAAGAATATGAACGGCGAGTTTGATGCCGTGGTGACAGGTCCGGTACACAAGGGCATTATCAATCAGGCCGGGATCCCCTTCTCCGGCCATACCGAATTCTTCGCCCATCAGGCCGGTTGTCAGGATGTGGTGATGATGCTCGCCTGCCCCGGTCTGCAGGTAGCCCTGGTGACCACTCACATTCCACTGGCTTACGTTTCCAAGGCGATCACCCGTGAACGCCTGCATCAGATCATCAGGATACTGCACCAGGATCTGGTGAATAAGTTTGCCCTGGACAACCCCAAGATTTATGTCTGTGGCCTCAACCCCCATGCCGGTGAAGATGGCCACCTGGGACGGGAAGAGCTGGATGTAATCATCCCGGCGCTGAACGAGCTCAGAGAGCAGGAACAGATGCGTATCATAGGCCCTCTGCCTGCCGATACCCTGTTCCAACCCAAGTATCTGCAAGACGCCGATGTGGTGCTGGCCATGTACCACGACCAGGGCCTGCCTGTGCTCAAGTCACAGGGCTTTGGCAAGTCGGTAAACATCACTCTGGGCCTGCCCTATATCCGCACTTCGGTGGATCACGGCACGGCGCTGGAACTCGCAGGCACAGGCAAGGCCGATATCGGCAGCTTCGTCTGTGCACTCAACAAGGCCATAGAACTGGCCGGCAAAAACTGATCCAACTGAGTATCAATGAGCAATAAAGTACACTTAGGCCATACCGCCAGAAAACGTTTCGGACAAAACTTCCTGACCGATGACAATGTGATCAACCGTATTGTGGCGGCTATCGCCCCGGATAATGAGCATGTCATGGTCGAAATCGGCCCGGGTCTGGCGGCCCTGACCGAACCTGTGGCCAGTGCCATAGACAAGCTGACCGTGGTCGAGCTGGACAGAGATCTGGTAGAACGCCTGAAGCAGCATCCTGTGCTGAAAGACAAGCTGGAAATTCATCAGGGCGATGCCCTGCAGTTTGACTTCAACAAACTCATGGTCGAGGGCAAGAAGCTCAAGGTCTTTGGTAACCTGCCATACAATATCTCCACGCCGCTGATGTTCCATCTGTTCGAATATGCCGAGCAGATCACCAACATGCACTTTATGTTGCAAAAAGAGGTGGTGTTGCGGCTTTCAGCCAGCCCGGGCAGCAAGGCCTATGGCCGCCTGACTGTCATGGCCCAATACTATTGCCAGGTAGTGCCGGTACTGGAAGTGCCTCCGGGCAGCTTCACGCCGCCACCTAAGGTCGATTCCGCCGTGGTGCGTCTGGTACCCTATGAAACCAAACCCTGGCCGGCCAAAGACGTTGCCATGCTCGGCAAAGTAACCAGCACCGCCTTCAACATGCGCCGCAAGACCCTGAGAAATAACCTCAAGGGGCTGCTTGGTGATGCCGATTATGAGACCCTGGGAATCGATCCCGGCCTCAGACCCGAGCAGATTAGTGTCGAGCAGTATGTTGCCATCGCCAACTTGCTGAGCGACCGTCAGGCGTAACATCCGGACGCCGGGCGGCGTCCTTCCTTTCCATCAGAGATTTTGGCCAGGAACTTAAGATGAATCCCCAGAAAAGCCGTATCAGAGTCGAGGTACAGACCCAGTACATAGAACACCAGTCTGCGCCGGATGAAGACAAGTATCTTTTCAGTTACACCATCACCATTATCAATCTGGGTGATGAGGCGGCGACCCTCAAGAGTCGCCACTGGGTGATCACAGATGGCAATGGCCAACAGAGCGAGGTTCAGGGCGCCGGTGTCGTCGGTGAAACCCCGAGGATCAAGCCCAATACTGCCTACCAATACAGCAGCGGTACAGTGCTGGAAACGCCGCTGGGCTTTATGGAAGGCCGTTACCTGATGGAAACCGATGCGGGCGAGAGTTTCTACGCCCAGATCCCTCCTTTCCGCCTGGCCGTACCCGGCCAGGTACACTGATGGGCAGATAACAGTGGCTCACTATTTTGTCGGCGATATTCAGGGCTGTTTCAACGAGTTGCAACGCCTGCTGGAGAAAGTCGATTTCAATCCCTCCAAGGACGAGCTTTGGGCGGTCGGCGATCTGGTCGCCCGCGGTCCGGATTCTCTCTCGACCTTGAGATTCTTCCGCGCTCTCGGCGATTCGGCCAAGTCGGTACTGGGTAACCATGATCTGCACCTGCTGGCGGTCAAGGCCGGGCTCAAACGGGTCAAACCCAGCGACAAGCTGCAACCACTGTTGGAAGCCGCTGATATCGACAGCCTCATCGACTGGGTTAGAACCCAGCCCCTGATGCGCGAACTGCCTGAGCACAAACTCATCATGACCCATGCGGGCGTGCCGCCCCAGTGGGATATCCAAACCTTACGCCAGGAAGCGGACGCCGTCAGCCAGGCATTGCAAAGAGCCGACTATTTAGACAGTCTCATCGCCAGGATGTACACAGAAGAGCCGGAAGACTGGTCCGGTGAGCTCAGCGGCCTGCCCAGACTCAGGTACTGTATCAACGGCCTGACCCGGATGCGTTACCTCTATCTCGACGGCACGCTGGATTTCAGCTGCAAGGTGCCGCCGGCCAAATGTGAAGACCCCAATCTCAAACCCTGGTTTTTATTCCCATCCAACACCGCTGACTACACCCGGGTCTTTGGCCATTGGGCCGCCCTGATGGGCAAGGTCCAAGGCGAAAGACTGCAGGCGCTGGACACCGGCTGTTGCTGGGGAGAATACCTGACACTCTGGCACCTGGAATCAGATCAAAAAATTACCCAACCTAGGTTAAAAAAAGGTTAAACTTAGCGGACGTCGGCCGATAACCATCTGGTAACGTGCCCATGAAAACTAAAAGATTTTTCCCAAGAGAAAAACCATAACCTTTTCCGGAGTAGCCTATGAAGTTGAATGTAGCGACCCGAGTCATAGCAGGGTTTGCCATAGTCACCCTGCTATTGATCCTGCTTGGTGCTGTTTCCTGGTTCACCAACAATGAGCTGAAAAACACCACCGAAGTTCTACAGCAACTGAGTATCCCGGCACTCAAATCAACCGGCGAGCTGGGCGAAACCCTCAGCGAACAGCAAAGGTTGGTTCTGGTGGGTTACCATGTCACCAAGGCCAATAAACTCCCGCCTATCCAACAGCAGTTTGCCAGTCAAAAGCAAAACTTCAAGGCGCAATTTGCCAGTCTGTCAAAGCTGGTACAGCACGAGCCCGGGCTCAAAGAGATCCTGCCCCAGGTAGAGCGTAATTATCAGGCCTTTATCAACACCAGCGAACGCATGATGGCCGACCACCTCAGCGCCCTGGAGCAACAGGAAAGCCTCAATAAACAGCGGGATCAGCTGGAAACAACCGCTGATGATGCTGCCAGTCTGCTGCTTGATCTGATGGATCTGGAACAGAGCCAGGACACAACTGAGCGGGAGATTGCCGCTTCCGCCGCCGCTCTGGACAGCAATGTCACCAATGTGATCAGCACTGTTTACGATCTGGTCGCCACCGAAGAGCGCAGCAAGTACGAAATCATAGTCAAAGAACTTAGCTATATCATCAATGAAGCCGAGGCCAAGCTGGAGTACATCAGTCGCCACGGCGCCGGTGTCATCGATGCCGATGTACTCAACGAAATGAACAACGAGCTTGGCAAACTCAGCCAACATCTTAAGGGCAAAAACTCCATTCAGGCCCAGAAAGCGACCCAACTTGAGCTCAAAGCCAGTACTCAAGTGGCGCTGAATCAAGTGGAAACCGACAAGAAGAACGTCAATCAGGCAATGGGGGCTCTTTCCGGTGCCATCGAAACCCTGACCAACGAGATTAACGCCAAAACCCTGGCCAGTATCGACTCGGCCAGTATGCAGACTCTATTGGTGGTACTGGTGGCGATAGTGGTTGCCATAGCTGTGAGTATTGCCGTGGTGAAACCACTGACCGCCTCACTCAACCGTATCAATCAGGCATTGAACATCCTAGCTTCCGGTGACTTGACCCATAAGCTGGATGACTCTGGTCAGGATGAGTTTGCTGAGCTTTCCCGCAACTGCAACCGCCTTATCGACAGCCTCAGAGGTCTTATTCGCGGCATTTTGGATAGATCCAACCAATTGGCAGCCGCTGCCGAACAAACCTCGGCGGTCACCTCACAAACCACTATCGGGATCCAGGAGCAGAAGAGCCAGGTGGATCAAGTGGCCACGGCTACTACAGAGCTGAGCTCCAGTGCCCAGCAGGTATCCCACAGCGCCGACCACGCCCTGAACCAGATTAAACAGGCCGATGAAGAAGCCCAGCATATGCGGATGATTGCCGAAGAAAACCGCCGCACCATAGAAGCGCTGGCCGAAGAAGTCGCCAAGGCGGGGCAAGTGATCAACAAGGTGCATTCCGACAGTGATGCCATAGGCTCGATTCTGGATGTTATTCGCGGCATTGCCGAACAGACTAATCTACTGGCACTCAACGCCGCCATCGAGGCCGCCAGGGCCGGTGAACAGGGACGCGGCTTTGCCGTTGTGGCTGATGAGGTACGCAACCTCGCCTCCCGCACCCAGGAGTCGACCCAGGAGATCCAGCAGATGATCCAGGTGCTGCAAACCGGCACCCAAGAGGCGGTCGCTGTCATGGAACAGGGCCGCGCCCAGGCCAACTCCTGCGTCGCCAAGACAGAGCAAGCCAATCAGGCTCTGGAAGCCATCAGCGAATCTGTTCATCAGGCCTTCGATGCGGGAACCCAAATCGCCAACGCCGCTCAGGAGCAAAACTTGGTCAGCCAGCAGGTTTCAGAAAAACTGGAACATATTGCGCTGATATCGGAAGAAACCGCCTCAGGCGCAGATCAGACCGCCCAATCCAGCCACCAGGTAGCGCAACTCGCCGAAGAGTTGCAGGCTTCGGTTGGCGAGTTCAAAGTCTAATCTTAAAACCATCGGCCGTCTCCCCCAGGAGGTTTTGTCGCGGGGACGACGGCCGACATAGCTTTCAGCCAAATAACATTGATTGGGCTTCCGGCGAGGGAGGTTCCTCATTGCCTGCTGCAGGGATAATGCAGTGAAGAACAGGATGAACGCTGCAAGCAAGGGTCAGGCTAAAATACGGAACGAAGTGACAGGATCCAGCATTTAATTGTCCCGCTGACTTGATTTATTCTGTGAACGTTATTCACATACCATAGTTGCCTGTTGCTTACATTTTGAGAGTGACTCTGCTTCTGAACTACCACCCATACAAAAATCCAACCTTAACAACTTTTCTTCACTTACTGGCGTTTTGTCCTCTGCTAGCTTCCAATGCCAGTCTTTAATTACGTCAGTTGCTGGCTTTGAAATGGTCTTTTTAGGCACAGAGCTTATGAGAGTGATACTCTCGGTTGAACCGTTTTTATCGACTGTGACCTTAAATACTCCGCAACCAGCTACACCTTTCATTGCTAACTCAACGGGATAGCGAGGCATGAATTCCTTGTCTCGAAGCCAAGTGCTTTCCGTTTTTGTTGGTTCCAAATAGGTTAATTCTACAGAGGCATAGTTACTGGCAGCGAGTGTTCCAGTAGACAAAAAACAGATGGTGAAAAGTAAATTTTTGTAGTTCATAAAACCTTCCTTAGTGAGTTCACATAAAGGCAAAAACAGCGGTGCGCTCAACCCTCAGGGCAATGCTACCTTTGCTTGTTATGTTTATTTGGTTGCAGACCATGTAACGTTACTTTCTTTAATACCAAGACCCTGTTTGAATTTGACAGGAAACTCTAGGCTAGGTTTGCCAGCCCAGCCACGCTCTAAATAGAGATTGTAACCATCGCCATTCTGCTCGTATCGAACGGCTGAAAGCCATATTCCATCCCAATCCCCTAAGAACTCTAAATCTTTCAGGCTTTTGGGGTATACACCATTTCTAAGTTTATGAAGCTCAATTATTGACACCGCGGAAACGAAGTTTTGTGTTCCAAACTTTTCATCCGCGCCCGGTACTTCAAAGTCACATCCGCTCAGGAAACCAACAAGTACAATAATCGCGATTAATTTCTGCATTAATTAGAGTTCCTTCGATGGATTTTAAACATAACGCTTTAAACAGCGAAAAACACACGCGTTTAGGCCGCTTTTTGGCCTGCGGGTGGTTTTCCGATGATTTAACTTGTTATAAGGCAAAGTTGAATACCAAGTACAAAATGAAAAAAAGTATTCCCCATAGTGCCTGCTTAAAAGCCATTTTTGTACCAGTGATTAGCGGAACAAGCTCTGTTCGATACAACGAGTAATTCTCAGGCTTCCCAAACAACATCCCAAAGTACTGATCGAAGTAACTTAGTTGATTGCCTATTTCTCGCACAAACTTCCTATTTCCTCCGTGAGCTTTTTGGGTCAGTTCATGTAACTTCAGGCACGCCCTGAACCATAGATAGAAGACTACTGAAAATAGGGACATAAAGATGATCTCAGTCACTTAAGCTTGCCTTATAGACATAATTATTCCCTGTGCAGGTGTCGGCCTCCGTGTTTTTTCGTGGAGTTAGTTAAACCAGAGCCACACTGTTTGTTGCTCCAATAGGCAAACAATCACAGGAGGCCGACATGTCTAAAGCTAACACACTTTTTATCGGGTTGGACGTACACAAGGAGACCACTGACGTGGCCTGGATTTCTGATAAGTCTGCTAAGACCGTGCATTACCATGACCTTTCCCCGAGATTAGTACCAATCTCTTGATGAGATTTTCCAGCTTATGCTGCTTGCTTGGCATACGCAACAGGCGGCATATAGTTCAGTGAACTATGAGGGCGAACATGGTTGTAGTGTTCACGCCACAGCTCGATTTCGTATCTGGCCTCGTCCAAGGTTCTGAACCAATGCTGATTCAGACATTCATTCCGGAATTTGCCATTCAGGCTTTCCACAAAGGCATTTTGCGTCGGCTTTCCTGGTTGGATAAAGCCCAGTGTGACACCCGTTCCCTTACTCCAGAAAAACATTGCCTTGCTGGTAAATTCTGTCCCATTGTCGCAAGTAACCTTCTTGGGTTTGCCTCGCTCTTCCATCAATTGGTCCAAGAATCTGGCGACCTGCCTACCACTAATGGCCACAGAGACTAATTGACCGACCATTTCCCGCGAATAATCATCCACGACATTCAGTACCCGAAAGCGACGACCATTGCTGAGTTGGTCTGACACAAAGTCCATAGACCAACGTTGATTGGGGGCTGTTGGCACCTCCATGGGCTGCCTTGGCCGGGTTAGCTTCTTGCGCTTCTTCGTCCTGACCTGCAAGCCTTCCTCCGTGTAGAGCCGATAGGTTCGTTTGCGG